>CAVKZC010000050.1:0-6147 GCA_963660455.1 Sphaerochaetaceae bacterium
CCTTTATCCGATGCTTTGCAGGCGGGCGATGTACTTGCCGAGAATATCGAACTCGATATTCACGATGCTGCCTATCTCAATGTCGTGGAAGTTGGTGTTGTCGTGGGTGTAGGGGATGATAGCGACGGTGAAGGTGTTCTCCGTCGGATTGCAGACAGTAAGCGAAACGCCGTTTACCGTCACGGAACCCTTGTCTACGGTGAAGTAGCCTTTGCGTGCCATTGCCTTGTCGAGGGGGTATTCGAAGGTGTAGTAGGTAGAGCCGTCGGCATCGCGTTTGTCGGTGCATCGCGCCGTTTCGTCTACGTGTCCCTGCACGATGTGGCCGTCCAGGCGACCGTTCATCAGCATGGAGCGTTCCACGTTTACCTTGTCGCCTATGTGGCACAGACCCAGGTTGCTGCGGTCGAGCGTCTCCTTCATGGCAGTGACGGTGTAGGTGCCGTCTTGTATGCTCACCACGGTGAGGCATACACCGTTGTGCGCCACGCTCTGGTCTATCTTCAGCTCGTCAACAAACGAGCAACTGAGGGTAAGGTCGATATTCTCCTTGTCTTTCTTGATGTCCACAATGGTGGCCATTTCTTCTACTATGCCGCTGAACATGATGGTTGTTTTATGGAATGTTGTTATAGGGAAAAAGAAAGGGTCGCCCGATGATGTGATGAAACTCCGAACTTAGCAATAAGTTTGGGTGCCCTCCGCCTTTGTAATCCACCGGCTTTGCAGCTTCCCGGCACGAATGCCGGTGAGTGGCCCGCCATTGGCAAGAGAAGTCAGCCCGGTTTCATAATGTAATTTGATGAGTATCCCAATCGAACCGGCACGACCCTTATGTGTTAACTTTAATGCAAAGTTAATGCTTTCTTTCCTTTCTGCCAAATTTTTCTTGCGAAAAAGTTCATTTGTGGAGTAGGAGAGGACAAGGCCGGAAAAAGAAAAACCCACAGACCGTCCGATAGTGGAGAGTCTGTGGGCTGTGTGCTATGAGTGTCCTTCTGCCATGTGGGCTTCAGGAGTGTGATTACAGCTTGAACTTGTAACCCAGTGTCAGCTGGAATACCTGGCTATTTGAATTGCCATCCTTCCATACGTCTGACACGCCAATGTTATAGCGTGCATCCAAGCATACGTTGGCATACTCGTAAGAGATACCTACAGGAATAGAGAAGTTTACTGAATTCACATCTTCAAGATCTGTTTCTATAGAACGAGAGAAACCTACTGCAGTTGCGTCAAATTTGTGCTTTGCAGAAACTTTGAATCCTGGCTGTATACCTGCTTTTACAGCCAAACCCTTTGCAACGTAAAAGTTAGCCAAGATGGGGACGTTGATGTAGTCAATATTTGCTTTCTCGTTAGTTATACCACAGGTGTAACCTTCGTATTGCCTAGTGTTATCTTTAAGTTTTTGTCCTTCCTGTGAATAGAGGACACCAAAACTCAAACCAACGAGCTTGTTGAAGTGGTACTCACCTTCTACGCCTGCAACGAAACCGGCTTTGAATTCAGCACCGCTTCCATTTGTGCTTGCTGCGTTGATACCAACCTTAGGCTGGATGGTGAACTCACCACCCTCGTACTGTGCGAAAGCACCTACGGAAGACAGCACCATAGCTGCCATTACCAAAAACTTTTTCATACTCTCTAATAATTAAAGTTTTACAATTAATACTCTTATATTTTGGTCTTGAGGCGCATCACCTATATAATATAATGATTTGCCGTAGACCTTTTTCTCATCTTTTACGATTGTGCGGGTGTTTTCCCACACTGCAGAAACCATGTGTCAACCGACTTGGGTTTCTATTTCGGGGGCAAAGGTATATAAAACTACAATATGTAACAAATAAATCTTAATCTTTTTTGCGCTTGTTAACTAAAAAGATTACTTTTGTTCTTAAATCGAACACTTTCTTGTGTGTTTGGTGTAAAAATCGAACATTTGTCCAAGCGACAATGTATGTTTTACAAGGTTGCGTTCTTTCGACCTATACTGGTACCCTTTCATGGCGCATTGCAACCATGCTGGTAGATTTTTTCCGGTAAAGAGGTCGTTTTTCCCGAAAAATAGCGTAACTTTGCATTTGCTTATTATAAGAAAGAACAAGAAGAATGAACATCATCGAGAAATATTTCCCGGAACTTACCGAAAAGCAGAAGGAACAGGTAGCCCAACTGGATGCTCTCTACAGAGACTGGAATGCCAAGATAAACGTCATCAGTCGCAAGGACATCGACAACCTGTATGAACACCACGTGCTGCACTCCGTGGCCATTGCCAAGGCAGTGCGGTTTACGCCTGGCACAAAGATCCTCGACTTCGGGTGCGGAGGCGGATTCCCCGGCATCCCCCTTGCCATCCTCTTCCCCGAGTGCCAGTTCAAACTCATCGACGGTACGGGAAAGAAGATAAAGGTGTGCAACGAAGTGGCGGCAGCCCTCGGACTGGAGAATGTGAAAGCCGAGCACCTGAGGGGCGAGGACGAGGCAGGCAAATACGATTTTGTCGTAAGCCGTGCCGTCATGTTGCTGCCCGACCTGATGAAGATTATCCGCAAGAACTTCAGAAAGGAACAGCAGAATGCCCTGCCCAACGGACTGCTCTGTCTGAAAGGCGGCAACCTGCAGGAAGAACTGAAGCAGTATGCCCGTGTGGCAGAGATAACACCGCTCAGCACTTTCTTCGACGAAGAGTGGTTCGCCCAGGACAAGCAACTGGTGTATGTCCCAGCGTGACGCAATGACAAAACAAGACAAGACGAACAAGAAAATGATAAAGATAGAGAGATTCCAATGCAACATGCTCAGCGAGAACTGTTATGTTGTGAGTGACGAAACAGGAGAGTGTGTCATCATAGACTGCGGTGCCTATTTCCCCGAAGAGCGTAAGGCCATCGTGGACCATATCCGCACCAACAGCCTCAAGCCCGTACATCTGCTCGTTACCCATGGCCATCTGGACCATAACTTCGGCAACGACACCATCTATGAAGCTTTCGGACTCAAACCTGAGGTGAGCGCCGGTGACGAGAAACTGATGAAGAACCTGACGGGACAGGCCGAGTCGTTCTACCAACTGAAGATGGAGGACACCTTCCCGCCCATAGGCCACTTCTTTGACGACGGAGAGCAGGTCGCTTTCGGCAACCATTCCTTCCTCGTCATGCCTACCCCCGGCCATTCTAAAGGATCCGTCACCTTCTACTGCGAAGAGGAGGCTGTAGCCTTTACGGGCGACACCCTGTTCAGCAGTAGCATAGGGCGCACCGATTTCCCCGGTGGTTCCATGTTCCAGATCATCAACAGTCTGCGCCTCCTTGCCCAGTTGCCCGACAAGACACGTGTGTTGCCCGGACACGGCGGCTATACCACCATAGGCGAGGAACTGGCCCACAACCCCTACATGGACAGATGACAACGGCAGGGGCAGCATACATGAAGGCGGAGAAAGTGATACTCGGCATAGACCCCGGCACGAACGTGATGGGGTATGGAGTGATACGCGTTACGGGCAACAAGGCACAGCTTGTGGTGATGGGCGTGATAGACATGCGCAAGGAGGGCGACCCCTACCTGCGACTGGGCAAGATATTCGAACGGGTGACGGGTGTTATCGACGAATACCTGCCCGACGAGATGGCCATTGAGGCCCCCTTCTTCGGCAAGAACGTGCAGAGTATGCTCAAGTTGGGCAGGGCGCAGGGCGTGGCCATTGCCGCCGCCATACAGCACGATGTACCCATACACGAGTATGCACCGATGAAGATAAAGATGGCTATTACCGGACAGGGACAGGCCTCGAAGGAACAGGTGGCTGCCATGCTGCAGCGCATGCTGAAGATTGACGAGAAGGACATGCCCAAGTTTATGGATGCCACCGACGCACTGGGCGCAGCCTATTGCCACTTCCTGCAGATGGGGCGCCCCGAGTCTGCGGGCAAGCACTACAGCAGTTGGAAAGACTTCGCCCTCAAGAACCAGTCGCGTGTGGCAGGGAAGTGATTCAGAAAACTGAAAAACAAGACAAAGATACAGACACAACAATGCAGAACATCATATATATAGAGAAAGGTGTCACGCGCATGCCCGAGTGGCGCATGGCAGAGCCTGTCGACTTCACGGCATGCGAAGGCGAGCACATCGCCATCGTAGGCGACAACGGCAGTGGCAAGTCCATGTTTGTAGACATGATAGTGGGCAGGCATCCGCTCGTGGGCGACATGCCCCGCTACGACTTTGCGCCGAGCACGAAGTCCCTGGTGAGCGACAACATCAAGTACATCACCTTCAGGGATACCTACGGCGGAGACAACGACCGCACTTATTTCCTGCAGCAGCGCTGGAACCAACTGGAGATAGACGAGAACACACCCCTTGTCGGCGACAAACTGGAGGAGGCATTCCGTATGGCAGGCGAAGATACGCCACAGCGCAGAGAACTGCAGCGCCACATCTACGAACTCTTTCACATGGAGCCGTTGCTCGACAAGTATATCATCCTGCTTTCCAGCGGTGAACTGCGAAAGTTCAAATTGGCTGCCACGCTCTTCTCCGAACCGCGTGTGCTCATCATGGACAATCCGTTCATCGGTCTGGATGCCGGCACACGCGACCAACTGAAGGAGTTGCTCGGTACGCTCTCGCGTGAACGGGCCTTGCAGGTGATGCTCGTGCTGAGCAAGGCAGACGACATCCCTGACTTCATCACGCACGTGGTAGAGGTACGCGACATGAAGGTACAGCCCAAACTGCCCGTGCAGCAGTATCTGGATACACGCCAGTCCGTGCCCGCCCACCTGTTGACTGCAGAAAAGGAACAGGCCATCGTGGCATTGCCCTACAACGAGAACGAATATGCGTCACAGGAGGTGATACGCATGGACAAGGTGAGCATACGCTACGGAGAGCGAACCATCCTGGATGGTCTCGACTGGACCGTGCTCAACGGAGAGCGGTGGGCGCTGAGCGGACAGAACGGCGCAGGCAAGTCGACACTGCTCAGTCTGGTGTGTGCCGACAATCCGCAGAGCTATGCGTGCGACATCTCCCTCTTCGGCAACAGACGAGGCAGCGGTGAGAGCATCTGGGACATCAAGAAGCACATCGGCTACGTGTCTCCCGAGTTGCACCGCTCTTACCAGCGCGACCTCCCGGCGGTACGTATCGTGGCAAGCGGCTTGAAGGATTCCGTAGGACTTTACGTGCGCCCTGACGAGGCAGACTATGAAAAGTGCCGCTTCTGGCTCTCCGTCTTCGGACTTGAAGGACTCGAAGACCGTGGCTTCTTGCACCTCTCCAGCGGTGAGCAGCGCCTTGTGCTCCTGGCACGTGCTTTTGTGAAAGATCCGGAACTCCTGATACTCGACGAACCCCTGCACGGACTGGACTGCCGCAACAGGCAGTTGGTGAAGGATGTCATCGAGGCTTTTTGCCGACGCCGAGGAAAGACGCTCATCATGGTAACGCATTACCAGGAGGAGTTGCCTCCATGCATAGACCACAGTCTGTATCTGGTAAGACACAATTGATAATGTTAAAGACGGGTTCTAAAGAAATAGTAAAAACGCGCGTGGAAGTATAAGAACACGCCTTAACCCCAAGAAGAAAAAGAACTTATGAAGAAACTTTTTTTACTGCTTTTTGTGTGTAGTGTATCGGCAGTGTCGGTATGCGCGCAGGATGTCCTCAACGAGATAGTGCGCACATCGCAGGCCACTACCAACGACACCACCCTGAGCAAGGAAGTAAGGAAGGTGGCAGTGTTCAAGTACGATGCAGCCACTTACCTGCGTTCCAAAGTGTTGCAGCCTGCGCATGTGCTTTCGGACAGTGTGGATGTCGCCAAAATCAATGCCGACATCAAGTTCCTCAATGAACAGGCCTATGCCATGAACCAGTATGTGAATCTCTTCCTCAAACGCCTCGGCGAAGCGAAGAAACGCAACAAGACGCTGGTACAGAGCCTGTTCAAGGAAGCCACTGTCAACCACAAACTTTTCGGCGATACCGATACCGAACTGACACTGGCCTATTACAAGCGCGACGACTATCCAGTGCAGTTCAGCCTGGACTGCGACTGGGTAAAGACGCTCGCCTTCATACGCTCCATCGACTGGAGCAAAATATAGTTTTGAAGGTCATTTT
>CAVKZC010000050.1:6156-16261 GCA_963660455.1 Sphaerochaetaceae bacterium
CTGAAGAAGCGCTTCGTTAACACCTATAGAAGCGCATCATGAGCACCTCATGATGCGCTTCTTCAGGTTTTGTCGAAACGCTTTGTCTAAAGTCAGGCTTTTTCTTCCAGTTCTTTCTGCAGTCTGATGATTTCGTCGCGGTATTGTGCAGCCTGCATGAAGTCGAGTTCTTTGGCCGCCTGCTGCATGAGAGCGGTGGTGTTGTCGATGCTCTTCTGCAACTCTTCTTTGGTCATAGAACGGATAATCGGGTCGGCAGCCATGGTGGTGGAATCCGGTTCGGTGTAGACGTAACGGGCGGAGGCACCCGAAGCCTTGGCAACATCCGGTTCGCTGTCCTTCCCAGTAGGCAAAGCCGAGGTGATGGCCTTCTTTATCTGCTGGGGCACAATCCCGTGCTCTTCGTTGTACTTCAACTGGATGGTGCGCCTGCGTATCGTCTCGTCTATGGTAAGCTGCATGCTTTCCGTGATGTTGTCAGCATACATGATGACCTTTCCGTTCACGTTGCGTGCGGCGCGTCCCGCCGTCTGAGTCAGTGAACGGTGACTGCGTAGGAAGCCCTCCTTGTCGGCATCGAGGATAGCCACAAGGGAGACCTCGGGCAGGTCGAGTCCCTCGCGCAGCAAGTTGACGCCCACCAGAACATCGTATATGCCGGCGCGCAGGTCGTTCATGATCTTCACCCTGTCGAGGGTGGCAACGTCGCTGTGTATGTAGGCGGCCCGCACATTATGGTTGAGCAGGTACTCCGTCATCTCCTCAGCCATACGCTTGGTCAGTGTCGTGATGAGGACACGCTCGTCCCTGTCGGTACGGGTCAGTATCTCGTCCATGAGGTCGTCTATCTGGTTTTCGCTCGGTCGCACCTCTATCTCAGGGTCCAGAAGTCCCGTAGGGCGTATCACCTGTTCCACCACCACGCCTTCCGCCTCCTTCAACTCGTAGTCGGCCGGTGTGGCAGAGACGTAAATCGTCTGGTTGAGCAGGGAATGGAATTCGTCGAACTTAAGCGGACGGTTGTCAAAAGCGGCAGGCAGACGGAACCCATATTCCACCAGGTTCTGTTTGCGTGCCCTGTCGCCACCATACATGGCACCTATCTGCGGTATGCTCACATGACTCTCGTCCACCATCAACAGGAAGTCCTTCGGGAAGAAGTCGAGCAGGCAATAAGGACGTTCGCCCGCCTTCCTACCGTCAAAATACCTTGAATAGTTTTCTATGCCCGAGCAGTGCCCCAGTTCCTTGATCATCTCCATGTCGTACTCCACACGCTCCTTGATGCGCTGAGCCCTGATGGGATCGCCCAAGTCCCTGAAAAACTGTTCACGCTCCACCAGGTCGTCCTGTATCATGCGTATGGCATGCTCGGTCTGTTCCTTGGTCGTGACGAAGAGGTTGGCTGGGTACAACTCGTATTCGGTAAAGGACGCCAGACGGTGGAATGTCACGGCGTCCACTTCCTCGATGCTGTCAATCTCCTCGTCCCACCAGTTAATCCTCAGCACATTGTCGCTGTAAGCCATGAAGACGTCTACCGTCTCGCCTTTCACACGGAAACAGCCGCGACTCAGTTCTATGTCGTTGCGCACATAGAGCGCATCCACGAGGCGGCGCAGAAACTCGTTGCGGTCCAGCGTCTGTCCTTGTCTTATCTTGATGATGTTCTCCTGCAGTGCCACAGGTCCGCCCATACCGTATATACACGACACGGACGACACCACCACCACATCCCTGCGGCCGGAGAGTAGGGCAGAGACGGCACCCAGGCGCAACTTGTCTATCTCCTCGTTGATGGCCAGGTCTTTCTCAATGTAGGTGTCGGTGGTGGGCAGGTAGGCTTCCGGCTGGTAGTAGTCGTAGTACGAGACATAGTACTCCACGGCATTCTCCGGAAAGAACCCCTTCATCTCCTGGTAGAGTTGGGCGGCAAGCGTCTTGTTGTGGCTGAGCACGAGGGTAGGCTTCCCCGTATTGGCAATGACGTTGGCCATGGTGAAGGTCTTGCCCGACCCAGTAACGCCCAGCAGAACCTGTGCTTCGTCACCGTTCTCGATGCCCTCCGTGAGGCGGGCGATGGCTTGCGGTTGGTCACCGGTAGGCTTGTATTTGGATGTCAGTTTGAAATTCATAAACGCAAAAGTACAAAAAACGCCCCGATAATCGTTATAAAGACTAAATTAATTGCGAAAAAATATTTTTTTCTTTTGCAGATAGGTAAAATATGAGTAACTTTGCAACTCAAATTATGACAATGAGAAAAACTGTTTTTATCATGGCTTGTGCGGTGCTGCTCTTATCGGGCTGTACCAACGAGTTCAATCAGGTTTACAAATCTGACAACTATAACTTTAAATACGAATACGCCAAGGAATGTTTTGCCATGGGCAAATATTCCCGTGCCGTTATGTTGCTGCAGGAACTTGTAACGCTCAAGAAGGGCAGTGTCGAGGCAGAAGAGTGCCTCTATATGCTGGCCATGTCCGAATACGGCATGCGCGATTACGAGACGGCAGCCGAATACTTCAAGAAATACTACCAGAGCTACCCCAAGGGTGTATATGCGGAGAACGCCAAATATTTTGTAGGCGAGAGTCTCTATATGAATGCCCCCGAACCGCGTTTGGACCAGACCACGACGGTCTCGGCCATCGCCGCCTTCCAGGAGTATCTCGACATCTATCCCGATGCCAAACTCAAGAAGCAGGCTACCGGCCGACTCTTCGAGTTGCAGGACTTGTTGGTGGAGAAGGAATACAAGAATGCCAAACTGTATTTTGACATGGGTACTTACTTCGGCAACTGCACCAACGGCGGCAACAACTATGAAGCCTGCATCATAACGGCGCAGAACGCACTGAAGGACTATCCCTACAGCAACAAGCGCGAGGAATTCTCCATACTGATTATGAAGGGTAAGTACGAACTCGCCAAGATGAGTATCGAGAGCAAGCAGTTGGAGCGTTATCAGGATGCCGAAGACGAATGCTACGGATTCATCAACGAATATCCCGACTCGAAGGAACGTGCCACTGCGGAGAAATACATCGAGAAATGCAAGGAGTTCGAGAAGAACCATCCCGACGACAGCTACAGCAGACTCGAAAACAACTGATAACGGCAAAGACAACCTGGCACATTTTCCCAAATTGTTTTCCGTTACTAATATCATTAGCATAAAGATAAAATACAAATAAAAACTATGGATTACAAGAAGTCAAACGCACCGGTCAATACCGTTACACGCAACATCATGGATCTTTGTGACGAGACTGGCAATATTTACGAGAGTGTGGCTATCATAGCCAAGCGAAGCAACCAGATTGCAATGGAAATCAAGCAAGATCTGAGCAAGAAACTGCAGGAGTTCGCTTCGTACAACGATTCGTTGGAAGAGGTGTTTGAAAACCGTGAGCAGATTGAGATTTCGCGCTATTACGAGAAGTTGCCCAAGCCTACGCTTCTTGCTACGGAAGAGTTTGTGGAGAACAATATCTACTGGCGCGATCCTTCCAAGGATGTACAACAGCAGAACGATGCGTTTGATCTCTAATCTGTCAGAACAGGTATGATACAGCGCAAACAAACCATTTTCCTTCTGCTGGCCGTAGTGGCTTACGTCCTGTGTCTCTTCTTGCCTATAGGGCACATCACTGCCAAGGGCATGGCGCTGGACACGGCGGTGTACAATCTCGGAACAGTGGGCGGAAATGACGGTTCTATAAATATAATAGGTACGTGCGTACCTTTATTTATATTAGATGCCTTGGCAGCCTTGCTCTCGGTAGTCACCATATTCATGTACAACAAGAGACCCCTGCAGATGACGCTGTGTGCTGTGACGGTTCTCTTTTCGTGCCTGTGGTGTGTAGACTATGCCTTGCTTTTCTTGGGCTTGGTACAGATACCCGAGGTGGAGGGCGTGTTCGGCATGCAGTTCGGTGCCTGCCTTCCCGTCATAGGCATTATCCTTGTGGCTATGGCACGCAAGGGCGTGAACGATGACGAGAAACTGGTAAAGGCAGCAGACCGTATACGTTAAAAAATAAGAAAAAGAGTACCCCGGATTTGTGCATTATCCGGAAAAGTCGTACCTTTGCACGGCTGTTACGAGATGACAGCATAAAATTCAAACCTTATAAAACAAACAACAAAAAATGGCAACAAAAATCAGATTGCAGCGCGGCGGTCGCAAGAACTATGCTTTCTACCGTATCGTTATCGCTGACGTAAGAGCACCACGTGATGGTAAGTTTACTGAGAAGATTGGTTCTTTCAACCCTAACACCAATCCCGCTACCGTAGATTTGAATTTCGAGCGTGCCCTTTACTGGGTAGAGACAGGCGCACAGCCTACAGACACTGTCCGCAACATCCTCAAGGGTGAGGGCGTTTACCTGATGAAGCACCTCAAGGGTGGCGTAAAGAAGGGCGCTTTCGACGAGGCTGAGGCTCAGAAGCGTTTCGACGCTTGGAAGGCAGGCAAGGAGCAGAAGAGCATTGCCGTAGCAGACGGTGTGGCAAAGGCCAAGAAAGAGGCTGCTGCCAAGGAACTCGAGGCTGAGAAGAAAATCAATGAGGCCATCGCCAAGAAGGTGGCTGACAAGAAGGCCGCTGAGGCTGCTGCCAAGGCAGAGGCTGACGCTGCAGCAAATGCAGAGAATGCAGAGGAGGCTGCTCCCGCAGAGGCTTAATCTTCTTTTTGAATTGAGAACGTATAAAGGTCGGATGTTCCATATGTTGGATGTCCGGCCTTTTACCGTATACGGTGTGTTTTGTTGGCGATGGAAAACAAGGAAAAGAACGACAGTTACTCTCATATCCTGAAATATACAGGCATCTTCGGTGGCGTACAGGGACTCAATATTCTTATCAGTCTTGTACGCAACAAGTTGGTGGCTGTCATTTTGGGACCATCGGGTATGGGACTTGCCTCCCTCTTCAACAGCACCATCAAACTGGTATCCGATTCCACCAACCTCGGTATCTCCATGAGTGCTGTAAGGGAAATATCGGAAGCCTATGAACAGGGCGACAACGAGAAGGTGGCCCATGTTGTCCGACTGATACGCATGTGGAGCTTCCTGACGGCACTTTTCGGCGCAGCAGTCTGTGTCGTCTTCAGTCCTTTGCTCAACCGGTGGACTTTTTCCTGGGGCAACCACACCCTCCATTTTGTTTTCCTCGCACCCGTTGTGGCACTCATGGCAATAACAGGCGGTGAACTTGCCATTCTCAAGGGTACGCGCCAACTTAAAGGCTTGGCGGTGGTGTCGGTCTATGGCGTGATTGGGGCACTCGTTACATCCGTTCCGCTCTATCTGGTGTGGCGTGATTCTGCCATTGTGCCTTCACTTATAGTGATAGCCCTGCTGCAGATGCTTTTTGCAGTGTTCTATTCCGGTCGTCTCTTCCCTTTCCGCATCTGTTGGAGAAAGGGCTTGGTAGGCGAGGGGATGGGCATGGTGCGTCTGGGCATTGCCTTTGTTCTTGCTGGCATATTGGGAAGTGGAGCCGAATTTGTCATACGTTCATACCTCTCCAAGGTAGGAGACCTTGAGGCGGTAGGACTTTACAATGCCGGGTATATGATGACGATGACCTATGCCGGTATGGTGTTCCAGGCCATGGAGACAGACTATTATCCCCGTCTTTCGGCAGTGACGGGGACGGGTGAACCGCTCAATCTTGTGGTCAACCGTCAGATAGAGGTGTCGCTCCTCCTGGTGGCACCGCTCTTGGTGTTCTTCATCGTGGCAACTCCCGTCTTGTTGCCGTTGCTCTACAGCGGAAAGTTCCTGCCTGTGGTCGGCATGATGAAGCTCGCCTTGCTGGCAATGTATTTCCGGGCAATAGCCTTGCCGATAGAGTATATCTCGCTGGCGAAGGCAGACAGCAAGTCGTACCTGCTGATGGAACTGGTGTACGACGTGCTTGTTGTCGTTCTTGTCATTGCGGGCTACCATTGCTTTGGGTTGGCGGGTACAGGGCTGGCCTTGCTGGTGGCTGGCGGTCTCAACCTGTCGGTGGTGCTTGCCTACATGTGGCGCCGTTACCGTTACAGTATTTCAAGACCTGTCATGCTCTATGCGCTGTACCAAATGCCGTTGGGATTCGCTGCTTGCCTTATTACCGTAGCATGCTCAGGTGTCCTCTATTGGATTGCAGGCGCCTTCTTGACAGTTGTCAGTTTGTCTGTTTCCGTCCGCATACTCCATTCCAAGTCGCATCTATGGGAACGGCTTGTCGTGAAAATCAAAAAACGTTTGCGTAATGGTTAAAGTTTCCGTTCTTGTGGCAGTGTACAATACTGCCGCATACCTTCGTCAATGTCTGGACTCCCTCGTGGGACAGACCCTACGGGAAATACAGGTAATCTGTGTGGATGATGCCTCGACAGACGAGTCGTGGGACATCCTGCAGGAGTATGCCGCGAAGGACGAGCGCATCGAGGTGTTACACCTGGAGAAGAACGGCGGTCAGGCAAAGGCGCGCAATATTGCCCTGCAGAGGGTGAAGGGCACGTATGTCTGCTTTTTGGACAGCGACGACTGGTTTGCCGCAGACTCGCTGGAGCGCATTGTCGCTAAATTCGAGAGCGATGAAGAAATAGACAGTGTACTGTTCCGTTGCAGGTATTGCGAGGAGAACGGAGAGGAACACGACTATGCCATGCCCCATTTTGAGGTTATGACCGGCAAGGACGCTTTTGTGAAAAGTCTGACATGGGCCATTCATGGTGTCTATGCTGTACGTGCCGACATACACAAGCGTTTCCCGTATGATGACTCATGCCACTCGTACAGTGACGACAACACCACCCGTATCCATTATCTTTCCTCCAGAAAGGTGGCCAACAGCGATGCCCACTATTTCTACCGTCAGCATGCAAGTTCGGTGACCCACCAGGTTTCTTTGCGCCGATTTGACTGTCTGAAGGCCAATCTCAGCATGAAACGCCAACTGGAATCTCTCCACGTGGAAGACAGTCTCCTCGACATGTATGAAAACGTGAGGTGGTTGACGCTTGTCGCCATGTGCCTGTTCGCCCAGGAAAATGCGGAGTCGTTGGGGAAGACCCATTTGGATGCGGCTCTGCAATTGATACGTGAAATACGTGCGGGGATAGAAGTACAAAGGCTTTACAGAAAGAACCGTTGTAAGTTGGGCTATGTACCTTTTCTGTTGCCTTTCGGCTTGGACAGACTCGGATGGAAACTCTTTTGGGCACAGGAAAGAGTCTACTTTTGGATACGGAAAAGACTGAACCGCTTGCCACAGTAGAAATGCCTTTGCGTTGATGATTATGTTGCATAATCGGTTACTGACAACTACAAAAATGTTGCATTATCGTTAAACGGATATAAAAAATCGTTCACTTTGTACGTAATTTCAGAATATTTGTTATCTTTGCCACTGAAAAGTTAAGGCGGGTTCTAAAAATTACCTTTGTAGGCTTTTTGTATTTTAGCCGAGCAGATTTCTCTTTCTTCTTGAAGGAGTATAGCGGGCTATACGACTGAGAGAGAAAGAAAAAGATGCCGGATAAAATCAAAAAGACACAAAGAGCATCCGTCTAAAGAAGAAGTTTAACAGTGCGTGGAATTTTTAGAACACGCCTAAGATAGCGCGTATGACGATAGTCATTGTGTCCATATTGCTTCTGGGGTGTCTTCTGATAGCAACGGAAAACATCACCAAGGTGAACCGAGCTGCCGTGGCGATTTTCGCAGGTACGGCGGGTTGGGTTCTGTACATTTGTTTCGGTATGGATTTCGTGACGAGCCAGCATGCGTATGACTTTTCGCATTATCTGCATGCAGACGCATGGAACGTCATTCCCGAAAACAGTGTGACGGTCAAGCATTTCATTGCCCGTTACATCTTCTTGCCTTATGTGGGAAGGGCTGCCGAAATCGTACTCTTCCTGTTGGCCACGATGACCATTGTGGAGATACTCGACAACAACGGTTGTTTTGACTTCATACGCCAGCTTTTGCGCACACGCAAGAGTCGCAAGATGCTGTGGACGCTTGCCGTTGTTACCTTCCTCATCTCCGCCAATCTGGATAACCTTACCACCACAGTGATGATGCTTACCATTATGCATGGTGTGGTGACAAGTCGTCGCCAGCGGTTGTTCTATGGCAGTGCCATCCTCTTGGCGGCCAATTGCGGAGGCGCATTTACTGTGATAGGCAATCCCGAGGGCATCGTGCTTTGGAACGGCGGTATGGTGACTGCCACACGCTTCTCCTTGTCTATGCTCTTGCCCTGCGTGGTGGCATGGCTAGTACCCACGTGGCTTTTGTCGAGAAGACTTCCGGAAAGGGTGGATACCGAGTGGATTGTGATGCCTTACCGTGGAGACGACACGCGCCTGAACGTATGGCAGAGACTGGTCATGCTGTTTGTCGGCATCGGTGGACTTTGGTTTATCCCTACCTTCCACAATATCACCAAATTGAGTCCATTCCTTGGCGCACTCTGCGTGCTGAGCATATTGTGGATAGTGAATGAGATATTCAACCGCAAGCTCATGAATATGGATGCCATGGCAGAACGGCGCACACCTAAAGTAATGCAGTACGGGTCTGTCCAGATGATTCTCTTTGTCATGGGTATCCTGCTTGCCATGGGAGTAGTGAAGGAGACGGGCGCTTTTGATGTCTTTTCCGATTATATGTCGGACGGTTCTGCCAATGTGTGGATTGCCGGAATCCTGTCGGGAGTGTTCAGTATGGTACTCGACAATTTTGCCACAGCCATGGCTTTCTTCTCGTTGCCGGATGTACCTACTGCCGGTTTCATCGCTCCGGATATAGCAGGTCCTTACGGTTCTAACGGCATGTATTGGAAAATCATCGTCTATTGTGTCATGGCAGGCGGCAATATTCTCAGTATAGGAACCGTCAGTGGACTTGCCCTCATGAAGATGGAACACATGCATGTGGGCTGGTTCTTCCGCAATGTAGGTTGGACGGCCATGGTGGGTGGAGGCCTCGGCCTCGCCGTGATGTGGCTCATGCAGTCATGCTTCTGATACTTGCGGCAGAACATCGGAAAATAATAGGCTCCAAATTTAAAGTATAGACAACATAAATAATTAAAGGTATATATAATAAAAGGTATAGTTATGGCAAAGATTAAGACAATAGGAATCATGACTTCCGGTGGTGATGCACCCGGTATGAATGCAGCTATCCGTGCCGTTACGCGTTCGGCTATCTACAACGGTTTCAAGGTAAAGGGTATCTTCCGCGGATATGACGGCCTTATCAACGACGAAATCAAGGAGTTTACTACCGAGAACGTCAGTGGCATTATCGGTACCGGCGGTACCATTCTGAAGACAGCCCGTTCCAAGGAGTTTATGACCGAGGAGGGACGACAGAAGGCATACGAGAACATCCAGAAGGAGGAAATCGACGCACTCGTTGTCATCGGCGGTAACGGTTCGTTGACTGGTGCCATGAATTTCGCACAGGAGTATGATATATGCTGCATCGGTCTGCCCGGCACTATAGACAATGACCTTTACGGTACGGACAACACCATCGGCTATGACACCACCATGAACACCATTGTTGAGAGTGTGGACCGTATACGCGACACGGCGCAGAGCCACGAGCGTATCTTCTTTGTCGAAGTGATGGGACGTGATGCCGGTTTCCTCGCACAGAACAGTGCCATTGCCAGTGGTGCAGAGGCAGCCATCATACCAGAGGACAGCACCGATGTCGACCAGTTGGCGCAGTTTATGGAGCGTGGTATCCGCAAGTCGAAGAAGAGTTGTATCGTCATCGTTTCCGAGAGTCCCAAGTGTGGCGCCCTCTACTATGCAGACCGTGTCCGCAAGGAGTTCCCCGAGTTCGACGTGCGTGTATCCATCCTTGGTCACCTTCAGCGCGGAGGTCGTCCTTCAGCCCGTGACCGTATCCTTGCTTCGCGTACCGGTTGTGGAGCCATCGAGGCCATTATGCAGGGACAGCGCAACGTGATGATAGGCGTGCGCAACAACGAGGTGGTATATGTACCATTGTCGGAGGCCATCCGCTCAGACAAGCCGTTCGACCGCAAGCTCATCAAGGTGCTCGACGAG
>CAVKZC010000051.1:0-15919 GCA_963660455.1 Sphaerochaetaceae bacterium
TGGTTCTTCCATCAGGCAACTGAACACTTTTTGTAATTACGTTCATCTAAAAATTAAAAAACTTATTGTTTTGTCTAACATCTAAAAATATAAAACGGCACAAAGATACCTCTTTTATAATTAATACACAAAGAAAATAATGGATATTTTCGAGTTTTATGAATATTTTATGATTGCCGGACGGCTAATTCCGATTTTATTCTTAACTTTGCAGTAATTATACAACAAAGCTACACCAACGATACATGAAAATATCAAGACTTTACCCAGCACTTGCCATCGTGGCTGCATCTATGGCCTTAGCCTCATGCAGCAACCGCAAATTCCACATAGAAGGAAACATCACTGAAGCTGCTGACTCCATGCTCTATCTGGAGAACCTCAGCCTTGACGGACCTGTGGCCATTGACTCCGCCAAACTGGACAAAGACGGCCATTTCGCCTTCGAAGAGAACGCCATGGATTCTGTCTCCCCGGAATTCTACCGTCTCCGCATAGCCAACCAGACCATCAACCTGTCCGTCGACTCCACCGAGACGGTCAAGGTGAAGGCTGCATACCCCTCCATGTCTTACGACTACACGGTGGAGGGGTCTGACAACTGCAACACCATCAAGGAACTGGCCCTGAAGCAGATGAACCTGCAGGGATTCATCAACAACATAGCCAAGAACCCACGCATAGGCGTTGACTCGGCCAACGTGGCTGTGTTCAGAGCCATAGAAGCCTACAAGAACGACGTGAAGAGAAACTACATCTTCAAGGCTCCCATGAAGGCATCTAGCTACTATGCGCTCTTCCAGACCATCGTGATGGGCGGTGCCAACAGTCTCCTGTTCAACCCGCGCAACAGCAAGGACGACGTGAAGGTGTTTGCCGCCGTGGCTACCAGTTGGGACACTTACTACCCCAATGCCGAGCGCGGCAAGAACCTGCACAACATTGCCATACAGGGCATGAAGGACATACGCTACATCGAGAACAAGATGGCTGAACAGCAGATGAACCTCGGCAAGGCTCAGGTGAACGGCGTGATAGAACTCGCCCTGCAGGACAACAAAGGCAATGTACGCCGACTCACCGACCTGAAGGGCAAGGTGGTGCTGCTCGACTTCCACCTTTTCGCATCGGGCGAAAGCACCAAGCGCATCATGCAGTTGCGCGAACTGTACAACAAATACCATGCTGCCGGACTGGAAATATACCAGGTGTCGGTAGACCCCGACGAGCATTTCTGGAAGACGGCAACGGCTGCCCTCCCCTGGATAAGCGTTCGCGACGAGGACGGTGTGCAGGGACGCAGTCTCCAGCTCTACAATGTGCAGAACATCCCTACCTTCTTCCTGATAGACCGCAGCAACACGCTGCAAGCACGTGACGTGCAGATCAAGGACATCGACGCCGCCATCAAGAACCTGCTCTGACAAGCATCAACCTACCTGAAACCTAAAAACTAAACACTATATGAAGAATAGACTAATCCTGCTATCGGCCCTTGCGCTGACGCTGACAAGCGCACAGGCCAAAGTAAAACTGCCCCACATCCTGGGCGACAACATGATACTGCAGCAGAACACGGAGGCTCGCCTCTGGGGCTGGAACAAACCCGGTACAGAGGTGACGGTGTCCACATCGTGGGCTGCAGATACCTACAAGGCCAAGACGGGGAAAGACGGCAAGTGGGCCGTCAAGGTTAAGACCCCTGCCGCAAGCTACACACCGCTCAGCATCACCTTCGATGACGGCGAGAAGACGACACTTAGCAACGTCCTGGCAGGCGAGGTATGGGTGTGTGCCGGACAGAGCAACATGGAGATGCCGGTCAAGGGATTCGGCAACTGCCCCGTGGAGGGTTACAACAAAGCCGTGCTCGAGGCCAACAACTACAAGGGCATCCACTATGTCAAGATTCCGAGTGTGATGAGCAGCAAACCGCTGGAGGACGCCAACTGTGAATGGAAGGCTGTCGGCCCCGAAACAGTGGGCGACGCTTCTGCCACAGGCTATTTCTTTGCACAGGTGGTAAACAAGGCGCTCGACATCCCTGTAGGACTCGTGATGGCCAACAAGGGCGGAAGCCGCGTGGAAAGCTGGCTCGACCGCGACTATCTCAAGAAGAATACCGACGAGGTGCTCGACTCCGCCAAGATGGCAAAGAAGTTCGAATGGGACTACCACTACCCGCTGCTCTGGGGCAACGGCACGTTCTCTCCTATCCTCAACTACACGGTAAAGGGCATTCTCTTCTACCAGGGATGCAGCAACGTGGGCGACCCGGCAGGACGATACACACAGCGTCTGGCTGACCTCGTGGCACAGTGGAGACGCGACTTCAGGGAGGGCGACATTCCCTTCTACTTCGTGCAGATAGCACCCTATCACAACGGCGACATCAACGGCGACTGGGGACCCAAGCTCCGCGAACAGCAGTTTAATGCCGCCAAGGTGATTCCCAACAGCGGCATCGTGTGCACCGAAGACCTCATCTACCCCTACGAGGTGGAACAGATTCATCCATGCCAGAAGCAGCAGGTTGGCGAACGCCTCGCCTTGCAGGCTCTCAACAAGACTTACGGCATGAAATCGCTCATCTGCGAGAGCCTCACCTTCAAGGAGATGAAAATCAAGAACGATACGGTATGTGTGCACTTCGACAACGAGTACGGCGCCATCAGCCGATTCGAAGACATACAGGGATTTGAGGTTGCTGGCGAAGACAAGGTGTTCCACAATGCCACAGCCAAGCATTTCTGGAAACCGGGCAATGACCCATGGAACGAGTGCGTCATCGTGACAAGTCCGGAGGTGAAGAAGCCCGTGGCTCTGCGCTACTGCTTCCGCAACTTCCAGTTGGGCAACCTCGCCAACGCTGGCGGACTGCCCCTGTTCCCGTTCCGCACAGACAACTGGTAACTCCCTTTCACACACAAGGCTGGCCTACACACAGGCCGGCCTTTTCTTTTCCTCTCCAAACTATCTATAAGACAAACAACAACATGACAACCAACAACAGCCAGAACATGAACCATCCATTAGACAAATTCAAATACTGCCCCGTCTGCGGGTCACCGCGTTTCACGGTAAAGGACTTCAAGAGCAAGAAGTGCCAGGACTGCGGATTCTCCTATTACTTCAACTCGAGCAGTGCCACCGTGGCACTGATACTCAACGACAAGAACGAACTGCTCGTGGTACGCCGCAAGAACGACCCGGGCAAAGACATGCTCGACCTGCCGGGAGGATTCATCGACATGTACGAGACCGGCGAAGAGGGAATGGCACGCGAAGTGAAAGAAGAGACTGGACTCGACACGCAGGAGGTGCGCTACCTCTTCAGTTACCCCAACACGTACTTGTATTCTGGCTTCCTCGTCCACACCCTCGACATGTTCTTCCTCGTAAAACCCAAGGACACATCGCACATCGAGGCCATGGACGATGCTGCCGCATACTACTGGATTCCACTGCAGGACATCGACCTGGACAAGTTCGCCTTCGCCTCGGTCAAGAACGGACTGACACGTTTCCTGGAATCACACAACGCATGAAGGCGTAACCCGAACTCGCCTGAAACAAGCCACGATAAGAGTGTACCAAGTTCTTTTGTACCATGCCAAAACATTAAAAAACCAAAAAAACACCTATATAATAAGGTATAAGCAAAAAAGTTTACTTACTTTTGCCAACCAAAAAAGAAATTGTGTACAAGCCATGCAAGAAAATTTAGTAATCGTCGAGAGCCCCGCAAAGGCCAAGAAAATAGAAGAGTTCTTGGGCAAAGACTACAAAGTAATGTCGTCTTACGGCCATATACGTGACCTGAAAAAGAAAGAACTCAGTATCAACGAGAAGAACATGGTACCCGACTATGAGATACCAGAAGAGAAGAAAAAGCTCGTTAGCGAACTGAAAGCAAATGCCAAGCAAGCCAAGAAAATATGGCTCGCATCCGATGAGGACCGCGAAGGAGAAGCCATCAGCTGGCACCTTTGCGAAGTACTCGGGCTGGACGAAGAGAAGACCAGCCGTATCGTTTTCCACGAAATCACCAAGACCGCCATTCTGGATGCCATCCAGCACCCACGCCATCTGGACATGAACCTCGTCAACGCACAGCAGGCACGCCGTGTGCTCGACCGCCTGGTGGGTTTCAAGCTGTCGCCCGTACTGTGGCGCAAGGTCAAGCCCGCCCTCTCGGCAGGAAGGGTACAGAGCGTGGCAGTACGACTCATCGTGGAACGCGAAAGGGAGATTCAGAAATTCCAGAGCGAGCCTTATTTCCGTATCAGCGCCATCTTCGCCAAGACCGATGCCAACGGCAATGTCAACGAGGTGAAGGCTGACCTCGACCGTAGGTTCAAGACACAGGGAGAAGCCGATGACTTCCTTGAGAAATGCAAGACGGCACACTTCACCGTCGAGGCCGTTACCAAAAAGCCGCTGAAGCGTTCCCCCGCCCCACCATTCACCACCTCCACCCTGCAGCAGGAGGCTGCACGCAAGTTGGGCTTCACCGTCAGCCAGACCATGAGGGTGGCACAGATGCTCTACGAGAGCGGACGCATCACCTACATGCGTACCGACAGCGTAAACCTGTCCAAGCTGTGCAAGGACGCAAGTGCTGCAGAAATCAAGAAGATTTACGGCGAGGCATACAGCGTGGAGCACAATTTCCATACACAGTCGAAGGGCGCACAGGAGGCACACGAAGCCATCCGACCCACCTACATGACCGACCACAGCATAGACGGCACAGCACAGGAGAAGCGACTCTACGAACTCATCTGGAAGCGCACCATCGCATCGCAGATGGCCGAGGCACAGATAGAGAAGACCACCATTACCATAGACATCGACAACAACAGCGAGAAGTTTGTTGCCAACGGCGAGGTGGTGGTATTCGACGGATTCATCAAGGTTTACCGCGAGTCTACCGATGACGAGGAAACAAACGAAGAGTCTACACACACCCTGCCGGCACTTGCCAAGGGCGAAGAACTGGAGCGCAGAGAGATAACGGCTACCGAGCGTTTCTCGCAGACACCGGTGCGATACACCGAGGGAAGCCTCGTCAAGAAACTGGAAGAGCTTGGCATTGGCCGTCCTTCCACCTACGCACCTACCATCAGCACCATACAGCAGCGCGAGTACGTACAGAAGGGCGACAAGACCGGTACGGAACGCAGTTACACCGTAAACACGCTCAAGGGAAGCGTTATCACGCAGAAGACCAAGAAGGAAATAGCTGGGTCGGAGAAAGGCAAGCTGCTGCCCACAGATATAGGCAGTGTGGTAAACGACTTCCTGATGAAGAGTTTCCCCAACATCATGGACTACAACTTCACGGCCAATGTGGAGAAGAAGTTTGACCAGATAGCTGAAGGCGACACCGACTGGTGCAAGTGGATGCAGGACTTTGACAACCGTTTCGAACCTGAGGTGGACAAGGTGATGAACGCACGCAGCGAACACAAGGCGGGCGAGCGCGAACTTGGCACTGACCCGAAGACCGGACGCCCCGTGTTTGTGAAGATAGGCCGCTTCGGACCGGTTGTGCAAATAGGTACAGCGGACGACAGCGAGAAACCGCAGTTCGCCCAACTGCCTTCAGACAAGAGCATAGAGACCATTACGCTCGACGAGGCACTCGACCTGTTCAAGTTGCCGCGCACCGTAGGCGAATACGAGGGCGAGACCGTCACCATCGGCACAGGACGCTTCGGACCCTATGTGCTGCATGCCAAGAAATACGTGTCCATCCCCAAGGGAGAAGACCCCATGTCCATCTCGCTCGAAAGAGCCATCGAACTCATCAACGAGAAACGCTCCAGCGAACAGAAACGCCACCTCAAGTCGTTTGAGGAAGATGCCGAACTGGAACTGCTCAACGGCCGTTACGGTCCCTACATCGCCTACAAGGGCAAGAACTACCGCATACCCAAGGCCAAGCAGAGCAACGCCGAGGCACTGACCTACGACGAGTGTATGACCATCGTCAAGGAAGCTCCCGAACCCAAGCCGTCACGCCGCGGCAGAAAATAGCAAGCCCATGAAGTCAATCATCATCATAGGATACATGGGAGCCGGCAAGACCACTGTCGGCAAGGCCCTTGCCAAGGAACTGGGCGTAATGTTCTACGACCTGGACTGGTACATCGAGACGCGCATGCGCAAGACCGTCAAACAGATATTCGACGAGAGCGGAGAGGAAGGGTTCCGCAAGATAGAGCACAACATGCTGCACGAGGTGGCGGAGTTCGAGAACGTAGTGGTAAGTTGTGGAGGCGGCACGCCCTGCTTCTTCGACAACATGGACTACATGAACACGCGCGGAGAGACCGTCTACCTCAAGGCTTCGCCCGAAACGCTCCATGCCCACCTTAAGATGGGCAAGGGCGTAAGGCCACTGCTGCTGAACAAGACACCCGAGGAGGTGGAAGTGTTCATACACGAACAGCTCAAGATGCGTGAACCATACTACATGAAAGCAAAGCACATTTACAATGTCAGCATCATGGATGATTTCGACAAAATCAACGATACCGTCAAGCTACTGAGACAGCAACTGGGCATCTAAGAGAGAAATCAACCGAACAACAACCAAACAAGAATAACAAGAAAACGACAAGACACAGGAATATGAAGAAATGGACCATTGAAGACTCGAAGGAGCTTTACAACATCAACGGTTGGGGCACTTCTTACTTTGGCATCAACGACAAGGGCGATGTCTATGTAACTCCATGTAAGGACAACACGCAGATAGACCTGCGAGACATCATGGACGAGTTGGCACTGCGGGACATCAACGCTCCCGTACTGCTCCGTTTCCCAGACATCCTCGACAACCGCATAGAGAAGACGGCCAGCTGTTTTCAGAAAGCAAAGGAAGAGTATGGATACAAGGGAGAGAATTTTGTCATCTACCCCATCAAGGTAAACCAGATGCAACCCGTCGTGGAAGAGATTATCTCCCACGGCAAGAAGTTCAACCTCGGACTGGAGGCCGGTTCCAAGCCTGAGCTGCACGCCGTCATCGCCGTACAGGCGCAGAGCGACTCGCTCATCGTATGCAACGGATACAAGGACGAGAGCTACATCGAACTGGCTCTGCTCTCACAGAAGATGGGCAAGCGCATCTTTATCGTGGTGGAGAAGCTCAACGAACTGGACATCATCGCCAAGGTGGCGAAGAAGCTCCATGTGAAACCCAATATCGGCATCCGCATCAAGCTCGCCTCATCAGGCTCGGGCAAGTGGGCCGAGAGTGGCGGAGACGCTTCCAAGTTCGGACTGACGAGTGCCGAACTGCTCACTGCCCTCAACAAGATTGACGAGATGGGATTCCACGACTGCCTCCGCCTCATCCACTTCCACATCGGTAGTCAGATTACCAAGATACGACGCATACAGACTGCCCTCCGCGAGGCTGCCCAGTTCTACATCAACCTGCACAAGATGGGGTACAACGTAGACTTTGTCGACTGTGGTGGCGGACTGGGCGTGGACTATGACGGCACACGCTCGTCGAGCAGTGAAAGCTCCGTCAACTACTCCATCCAGGAATACGTCAACGACTGTGTCTACACCTTTGTCGATGCTGCCGACAAGAACAACATCGCACACCCCAACCTCATCACCGAGAGCGGTCGATCCCTCTCTGCCCACCACTCCGTACTGGTCATCGACGTACTGGAGACGGCTTCACTGCCCGAAATGGCTGAAGAGTTCGAGGCAAAGGAGACCGACCACCAGTTGGTGAAAGACCTCTATGAGATATGGGACAACCTGAACCCGCGCAACATGCTGGAAGACTGGCACGACGCAGAACAGATACGCGACGAGGCCCTGCAACTCTTCTCGCACGGCATCGTAGACCTGAAGACACGTGCCGAGATAGAGGCGATGTACTGGAGTGTGTGCCACGAAATCAACAACCTCGCCAAGCACATGAAGCATGTGCCCGACGAACTGAGAGGACTGGACAAGATACTTGCCGACAAGTATTTCTGCAACTTCTCGCTCTTCCAGAGTCTGCCGGACAGTTGGGCGATAGACCAGCTCTTCCCCATCATGCCCATCCAGCGGCTCAACGAGTGTCCCACACGCAACGCCACGCTGCAGGATATCACCTGCGACAGTGACGGCAAAATAGCCAACTTTGTCACGGACGGACACATAGGAAACGTGCTCCCGCTCCATCCCCTGAAGAAGAGCGAACCTTATTACCTCGGTGTGTTCCTCGTGGGAGCCTATCAGGAGATTCTCGGAGACATGCACAACCTCTTCGGAGACACCAATGCCGCCCACATCTCGGTGAAGAACGGCAAATACAACATCGACCAGATTTTCGACGGAGAGACCGTGGAAGAGGTGCTCGACTATGTGCAGTACAACCCCAAGAAACTCGTCCGCCAACTGGAGCAGTGGGTGACAAAGAGCGTAAAGGAAGGCAAAATATCGCTCGACGAGGGCAAGGAATTCCTCGGCACTTACCGCAACGGACTCTTCGGCTACACTTATCTTCAGTAAGTGAAGAACGAAGAGTGAAGAGTTCAATTGCTTAACAAATCATAAAATAAAAAGCAACTATATGGAAAAGGTAACGGTAGTGAAAGTGGGCGGTGCCATCGTTGAAGACAACGGACAACTGACGCAACTCCTGAAAGACTTTGCAGCCATCCCCGGCAATAAAGTACTGGTACACGGTGGTGGCAGACGCGCCACGAAGGTGGCTGCAGCCCTCGGCATAGAGAGCAAGATGGTGAACGGACGCCGCATCACCGATGCCGACATGCTGGAGGTTGTGACCATGGTGTACGGCGGACTGGTAAACAAGAACCTTGTTGCCAAGTTGCAGGCCAACGGTGTGAACGCACTCGGCCTGACCGGTGCCGACATGGATGTGATACGAAGCCACAAGCGCCCGTTGAAGGACGGTGTAGACTTTGGTTTTGTGGGCGATGTGGAGCGTGCTGACGGCAAGATGCTCCAGACGCTGATAGAAGAAGGTATCACGCCCGTAATGGCTCCATTGACCCACGACGGCAAGGGCAACATGCTCAACACCAATGCTGACACCATCGCCAGCGAGACGGCCAAAGCACTCGCTCCCTACTACGACGTGACGCTCATCTACAGTTTCGAAAAGAAGGGCGTACTCAGCAACCCTGATGATGCCGAGAGCGTGATACCTGTCATCACACATGCCGACTTTGAGCGTTACAAGGCAGACGGCACCGTGGCAGGCGGCATGATTCCCAAACTGGAGAATGCCCTTGCTGCCATCGACGCAGGCGTGAAAGAGGTCATCATCACACTCGCCACTGCCATCGACGGCAAGCACGGAACAGTGATTAAGTGAAGAGCGAAGAACGAAGAGTGAAGAATTCATTTGCAAAAAGCAATTATAAGGACATTTTGGATTCTTCACTCTTCGTTATGCGTTCTTTTCTCTTCATGCAAAACGTTAGAGATTGTTAAAAACAGAGATTATTTCTATCGGCTTGTAACTTTCTTGCAAGCCAGTCGTCATTGTTAATAGAGGGATGAAAGAAATCAGTTTCCAAAACGACATTTTGCCGCTGAAGAACAAGCTCTTCAGACTGGCACTACGCATCACTCTCAACAGGGAGGAAGCGGAAGACGTCGTGCAGGATACACTGATGAAAGTATGGAACAACCGCGACAAGTGGCAACAGCTCGACTCCATCGAAGCCTACAGCCTCACCGTTGCACGCAACCTCTCCCTGGACCGCAACAAGCGTATGGACAACACCAACACCTCGCTCGACGAGGACAGCACACACGACGAACAGCGCGACCAGGCATACACACCCTCGGAAAGGATGATCCAGAAAGACCGGCTGGACATAGTAAGGCGCATGATAGACCGGTTGCCCGAGAAACAGCGCAGTTGCCTGCAGCTACGCGACATCGAGGGAAAGGCTTACAAGGACATCGCAACCATCCTCAACATTACAGAGGAACAGGTAAAGGTGAACATCTTCAGGGCCAGACAAAGCGTCAAACAACGATTTCAAGAATACGACAGATATGGACTATAAGTACATCGACCAACTATTGGAGCGCTACTGGAAGTGCGAGACCTCCCTCGAGGAGGAGAACATCCTCCGCACGTTCTTCAGTCAGGAGGTGATACCTGCCCAACTGGAGAAATACAGACCGCTCTTCGCATACGAGCAAGAGACCGCCAAGGACGACGTTCTCGGCGAGGACTTCGACCGTAAAATGTTGGGCATGATAGCCTCTGCAGAGGAGGAGAAGGATGCCGCCAGCACGAAGGTAGTGTCGCTTACCTATCGTCTGAAGCCTCTCTTCAAGGCTGCCGCCATTGTTGCCATCTTCCTTACCTTGGGCAATGCGGCACAGGTTCCTTTCCAGGACGATGCTCCCCAGACCGCAGCACAGACGGGCACGGTACCCGCCAAGGGCAAGTCTGTAGCCGCCATGGACGGCGATTCCCTGTCGATGGACTCTACGCAGCACACCAGTATCAACCAGATACCTACTGAGCCTGCGCCGGCCCTGTACAAGAGATAATTTCTATGCTTTCTATAATAAACAAATCATGTTTAGTAAAACAACCACGAAACTGTGAAGTTTCATTTCTCTCAAATTTTTCATAACATACTAACGGAAGAGGGCTGCCAGAGGATATCTGGCAGCCCTTATTCTTTCTATCCTGCAAGGGATACGCTACAAGCAACGTACAGGTCGAGTTGTTTTGTTTGGCAAGGCTTTTTTATAGGGCAAAGAACTTGCCTGTTGAGTTGTCCTTGTCAGCGTGCCTGTGCCTTCGGTTTCTGCAGTCTGAGCACCATCTGCACGAAGCTCGGCACCATGATGCAGAGCGAGAACCCTACGGCATAATAAACAGTCTTCTCGTCGCCGTGGAAGAGGTCGATGAGTTTGCCGTCACTCTGCGGCAGCAGGTTGCTCAGGACATAAGCCATCGTGTTGTTCACCCAGTGCATGAGGATGCCGGGCACAAGACTCTTGGTACGGTAGTACATCCATCCGAGGAGCAAGCCCATCATGAGGGCATTGACAAACTGCGCCATGTTGCCGTGTATCACGCCAAAGATGGCTGCAGAAATCATGATAGCCACCCAGTGGTTCTTCTTGCTCATCATGCCAAGCAAAGTGCGGAGGACAGCCCCGCGGAACACGATTTCCTCGGCCAGAGGTGCCAGGATTCCGACAGCCACATAGCCCCAAGGCTCTTTCATGATAGCTTCGAAGGCGCGCTGCGTATCAGCATCCATCTTCAGTCCCATCTGCTCATAGATGAACTCCAGAGGGATAATGGCACCCAAGGTGAAGAGTGCCACCCAGAGGAGGGGATTCCACGGCTTAGAGAGCAGATAATCGCGTGTGAGCGGTGTCCACTTCGCCTTCAGGAAGACGATGACGGTAACGACGTTGCTGAACACGAGCGTCAAAGCCAGCAGTATGGGGTTTGCACCCGTGCTCATCGCCCTTACCACATCCATGTATCCCTCTTGTTTCAGCGCTGCCCAAATAGCGGCACCGGCATACATTACTATTATCTGCGACAAGGCGAACACGACAATGTACAACACCACGTCGCCAAGTGCTCTTTTCCAATTAGTCTTTTCCACAATGTATTTTTTAGAAATTAGAGAATGTCATTCCATTTCCTTGGCGAAGAGGGCAAGCACAGCCTGCTCGTCTTCGCGCAACTGCTCGGCAAGTTCGTCGGCACTGTCAAACTTCCGTTCTGCCCTGATGCGCTTCACGAAACTGACGAGGAGCAACTGGTCGTAGATGTCCCCTTCGAAGTTGAAGATATGCGCCTCCAGCGTGCGTACCTTGCCTCCAAAGGTAGGCCGCATGCCGATGTTCATCATGCCCCACCTCATGGCCACCTGCTTCTCCAGTCTTACCTTGACTGCATAGACACCGGGGGCAGGCACCAGTTGCCCAAAGTGGGAAATGTCGAGATTGGCGGTAGGAAATCCCAGTTTGCGCCCTTCGTGGTAGCCGCTCACCACCTTCCCTATGATGGTGTAGGGATAGTCCAGGCACCTGTTGGCAAGCTGTACCTCCCCTTCCTTGAGCAGTGAGCGTATGGCCGACGAGGAGATGTGTATGCCGTCCACGTCGAGCGCCTGCGCCTGTACCACCTCCATACCCATCTGCGTCCCATAGCGCACATAGTCGTCGAATGTTTCCTGCCTGTTGTGTCCGAAGCGATGGTCGTAGCCTATAAAGAGCTTGCACACGTTCAACTGACGGTGGAGCACTTGCTGCATGAACTCCAGAGCCGACATGTCGGCGAGCCTGCGGTCGAAATGGAGCACCACGGTGGCGTCGATGCCCGTCTTGGAGAGCAGGAGCAGTTTGGTGTCGAGCGTACACAGCAGTTCGGGCTGGTAGTCGCTCTGCAGCACCTTGCGCGGGTGCTCGTCGAAGGTAATGACCACCGCCTTGCGCCCCTCCTCATGAGCCGTCTTCACCAGACGGTCGATGAGGTAGCGGTGCCCCAGGTGCACGCCGTCGAAGAAACCTATCGTCGCCACGCAAGGCGGCATCGGTTCTCCGTTGCCTATAGGCTTGTCTGCATTATAGTATATTGTCTTCACTGTTTACTCTTTCTCTTTATCGCTCTCCACAGTTCACCTGCCCACAGCACAATGGACGTACCAACAATGATTATGGCCCACTCCTCGGCCGACAACGGCACGGTACGGAACATCTCGCCTCCGAAGGTAACGATGAGCCACTGCCCCACAAGGATGATGGCAAGCACCAGTTGCATGCCCCGGTCGCGGAGGAGTCCGCGGAAGGCAGAATGGTTGCTCATCAGCGCCTTGGCATTGAAGAGGTTCCAGAACTGCAGCATGACGAAGGTGGTAAAGAACCACGTCAGTTCGTGGGTATCCACGCCGCCCTTTCCCCTTCGCTCACAGTAAACGAGGAAGGCAAACATCAGAACGAAGAAGACGATGCCGCAGAAGAGGATGCCCTTGCCCATGGCAGGCGTAATGATAAAGTCGGACACCTTTCTGGGCTTGTCCTTCATCACCTCGTGCGAGGGAGGGAGAGAGGCCAGGGCCAGTGCGGCAAAGGTATCCATGATGAGGTTAATCCAGAGTATCTGCGTAACGGTGAGCGGCATGTCCGTACCGAGCACCGAACCGCCGAGCACGAGCAGCAGTGCAGCCACGTTCACCACGAGCTGGAAGAAGAGGAATCGCTGAATGTTGCGGTAGAGCGAACGTCCCCACATCACAGCGTTGGCGATAGACTTGAAGGAGTCGTCGAGCAACGTCATGTCCGAAGCCTCCTTTGCCACCGACGTACCCGACCCGAGCGACAATCCCACATGCGCATAGTGCAAGGCAGGAGCGTCGTTGGTTCCATCGCCCGTGACAGCCACCACAGCCCCTCTCTTCTGCAGCATATCCACGAGTCGCTGCTTGTCGGTGGGGTGTGCACGGCTCATCACCCTGATGTCCTTGGCACGCTCGTAAGCCTCCTCGTCGGAGAGGGCTTCCCACTGCTCACCCGTTATCATCTGCTGTTCGAGCGACGTCATCTCACCGTCGGCACCGATGGCCTCGGCATCGTCCTCGAACACACCTATCTGCTTGCCTATCTCGAGGGCCGTGGCGGCCGTATCGCCCGTCACCACCTTCACTTCGATGCCCGCCTGCCTACACTCGTGTACGGCGGCAGGCACATCCTCGCGGATGGGGTCGTTGATGGCTGCGATGGCCTGCAGTTCCAGAGCACCGCCCTCCAGGGCCTGCTCCAGGGTCACGCCCTTCTCCACCTTTCTGTAGGCGAAGGCAAGGGTACGCATGGCCTTGCTCTGCCAAGCCACCAGTTCGTCCTGTGTCTGGCGGGCGAACTTGTCGTCGAGGGTACATTTACCCATTACTATCTCCGGCGCACCTTTCACAAAGAGATAACTGTTGCCGTCCACCTCGGCGAGCGTAGCCATAAACTTACGTTCGGTAGAGAAAGGCAACTGCTTCAGCACCGTGTATTGTCTGCGCAAGGCAGCATAGTCCTTGCCGTGTTTCTGGAGCCACAACAGCAGAGCCGACTCGGTGGGGTTACCTATGGCCTTTCCTTCGTCCAGTTCGGCAGTGGAGTTAAGGGCTATGGCTGCATCGAGCAGTACCTCGTCGCCGGCCTTCAGGAGAAGACTGCTTACCTGCATCTTGTTCTGCGTCAGTGTACCCGTCTTGTCGGTACAGATGACGGTGACGGCGCCCATCGTCTCACAGGCGTGGAGCTTGCGCACGAGGTTGTTCGACTTGAGCATGCGGCGCATGTTGAGTGCCAACGAGAGCGTAACGGCCATGGGCAGTCCCTCAGGTACAGCCATGACGATGAGCGTAACGGCCATCATGAAGTACTTCAGCACGATTTCTGCCAGATAGAAGTAGTCGTTTCCGTGCCATGCAGGGTTGGTGAGAATATCGTGTACCAGAAAAATGACAAAGGCGGCAACGGACACAACCGTTCCGACCTTGGAAATCATCTTGGCCAGTTTGTCGAGCTGCACATAGAGGGGTGTCTGCACAGCGGTCTGCTCGGTACTCTTCTGCGCCACCTTACCTATCTCCGTATGGTCGCCCACAGCGGTAACAACCATCTCTCCCCTACCGTTCATCACCATCGTGGAGCGAAGCACCACATTGGGCGGATAGGCACCGTCACCCGTCTCGTGGAGCGACTTCTCTGCCATGGGTTCGCCGGTAAGAGCCGACTCGTTTATCTGCAGGTCGGTAGTGGTCAGCAAGCGACCGTCAGCAGGCACCTCGTCACCCACCTCTATGAGCACTACGTCGCCCACCACCACGTCGTGGCGTGGAATCTCCAGCACCTTGCCGGCCCTGCGCACCTTCACAGGCTGCTCCTCGCCGAGGGCGGTAAGCACATCAAACTTTTTGGCAGCGTCGCGCTCGAAATAGAATCCCACGGTCGTAGCTAGGAATACGGCAAGGAATATGCCGATGGTCTCCATAAATTCGCCCTCTATGAAGGCAAGGATGAGCGACACCACGGCTGCCACGAGCAGTATCTGGATGATGGGGTCGCGGTACTTGTCGAGATAGAGTTTCCACAAAGATGTTCGTTTGGGAGGTGTGAGGACGTTGCGCCCCGAGCGCTCCCTGCTCTCAGTCACCTGTTGGTCGGTCAGGCCAAATCTGTTGTTGTCTTGTTCCATTATGTTATAATAGGTGTGGTACCGTACCTTGCCCCCTGGTACCCATCCGGGGTTCTGCCAAGCCTTCAGCCTCAGCCGTTGGCATACGCACATTATGGGTGACAAAGTTACGTCAAAAATATGATTAAGCTACAAGTACAGTCCTTAAAAATCTTGAAAAGTGACCGATATCGGAACATTTTCCGCAAAATATTTGGTTATTTGGCAAAAACGCATTACCTTTGCAGCCGATTCCGTAAGAATCCCGGACTTGTAGCTCAGTTGGTTAGAGCAACAGACTCATAATCTGGAGGTCCTAGGTTCAAGCCCTAGCTGGTCCACATTAAAGGAAACAGTGGTCAATATTCTATGTTGACCGCTGTTTTTTCATTTTGAAACAACACAAGATTATGAACTAAAGTAACACCACTGTTGCTGGCAACAAATCATCGTGGGCGCTTTAAACGAATGAAAATTACAAGCGCTTACAAGACATTACAAGCACTTTTTACAAGTACACCAAAACGCATCAGTAGCACAAGTAGCTGATTTTTAAGGCTGTTCATTATAGCATTACCGCTTGTAATAGATAATTTTCCATGAGGTTTCCGTGAGTATGCCTCGAATCATCTTTCCATAATGACCGAAGAAATAAGGGGTCACCTGCAAAAGTGTGTGGACTGATATACTAAACAGACCATTTTTTCGTTC
>CAVKZC010000052.1:0-15871 GCA_963660455.1 Sphaerochaetaceae bacterium
GGCAAACGGTTTATGTTGGAGAGGGATATTCTGTTTTATTCTCCCGATACGTTTTTTTGTGGCTATTCTTACTCTCCCAACACGTTTTTGAGGGTAATCTGTGCGGCCTCCTTCTTGGAAAGCTGGTGGCTCCAGCTTACGCGCGAGGCAGTGGCGGCACCGGCACCGTGGTTGTTGTATTCGAGGTAGCGTGCCGTTTCCTCATTCTTCTTGTTGTTCCAGTTGTACCATCCTTCGGGACGGATGTGTGCCCCCATCTCGCAATCGATGAAGAGGGTGTAGGCATACGGGCGCCAGGGGCGTCCGAGGTAAACCTTGTCGACACCGGGTTCGGCAGTGAGGCGGCATTTGTGGAACACATAACCGTATTTCTCTGTGGCTGGCGTGGAGGCCGCCGTGATGTAGCTGTTTTGCTTGCTGTGTATCTCGCAGTTCTCAAACCATGCTGTAGAGGGACCGAAGATGAAGTCGGTTGTGCCTTCGATGTAGCAGTCGTAGAACCCTACGCGTGTGCCTCCCACACCTGTATAGACCGTGTCCTGGTTGCCCAGCAGACGGCAGTTGGTAACAGTGATGTGGTCGCCTTCGGTGTGCAGTGCTACGGCCTGTCCCAGACGTGGGGCACCGTTCTCTATCGTGATGTTCTTCAGGGTGATGTTGCTGCCTTGCACCTTGAGCGTATACGTGCGGAAGGTACCCATCGCCTTGCCCTTTGCCGATGCGTCGGAATCCAGTCCGCCTATCGGCATCTTGATGTTGGCGTGGTCGTCCCAGGTGATGACGGTGTTGTCGCGGTCTTCACCGCAGATGGTGATGTTGGTGAGCCAGGAAGGGATGATGAGCTTTTCCTTGTACACGCCTTTCTTGACGAAGATAACCTTCTTGTAGTCCATGAAGGCACGGCAAACCTGTATGGCTTCGTCGATGTTGCGGAATTCGCAGGTGCCGTCTCTCGATACGAAGAGCGTGTCGGGGTTGTCGTACTTGTTGGCTGCCGTTGCGGGAAGCATGGCCAGCATCATCAGTAGGGGTAGAAATAGTCGCTTCATAGTTTGTTCTTATATATTATTAGGTATGCGTACATTATATATATATATTCCTCACACACGAGACTTACAGTATGCGCTGTACGTCCTGTAGGCCCTCGATGGTCTTGAGCTGGTCCATGATGAGCCTTACGTCGTCGCGGTCGTGTATCTTCAGTTCGATGGTACCGTCGAAGATGCCGTTGTCGCTGCTGATGGTTATCTTGTGGATGTTCACGTCGAGCTGGTCGCTGATGACGCGGCTCACGTCGAGGAGCATGCCTTTGCGGTCTATGCCTTTTATCTCGATGGTGGCCTCAAAGAACAGGCTCTTGTGCATTTGCCATTTCGCATCGACGATGCGGTTGCCGAAGCTCGACTTCAGTTTGGCGGCAACGGGGCATGAACGCTTGTGTATCTCTATGCGGTTCTTGTTGTCTATGTATCCCATGATGTCATCGCCGGGGATGGCATGGCAACAGTCGGGGCATATGAACTGGTGGATGTTTTCGTCCGTGATGATGAGCGGTTTCTTCTTGTTGAACTCCTTGCCAACAGTGAAGAGCTCGTGTGTCTGCGTAGTGCCTTTGTCCTCTTTTTTCTTCTTGCCCTTGCCGAGGAACGGAATGTAGTTGCGCCAGTTGGAAGCCTTCTTTTGCGGTTTGTTCTTGTCCAGCAGTTCAGCCAGGTCCTTGTCGCTGAGCGTGATGCTGTGGTCGCCCAAGGCGAGCAGCAGGTTGTCGTGCTTGGCAATGTTGTGGTATTCGCACAGCTTGTCTACGCACGAATTGGTCAGCTCCATGCCGTTGGCCTTGAGCCACTCGCCGAGTATGTTCTCGCCTATCTTCTGTATCTCGCGGCTTTCGCGCCGCAGGATAGCCTGTATCTTGCTCTTCGCCTTTGCCGTGCTGACAAAGTTGATCCATGAGGGCTGTACGTGCTGGCTCTTGCTGGTAAGGATTTCCACCTGGTCGCCGCTCTGCAACTTGTGGCTCAGCGGCACCAGCTTGTGGTTTACCTTGGCTCCGATGCAGTGGCTGCCCAGGAAGGTGTGTATCTGGAAAGCAAAGTCGAGTGCAGTACAGTCGGCAGGCATGGTCTTGATTTCACCCTTGGGGGTGAAGACGAAGATCTCGGAGGCAAAGAGGTTGAGCTTGATGGCATCGAGAAAATCCATGGCGTCGGGCTGCGGGTCGTCAAGTATCTCCTTGATGGTTCCGAGCCAGTCGTTCAGTTCGTTCTCGTCTTCCGTGTATTCGATGTCCCCTTCCTTGTATTTCCAGTGGGCGGCAAATCCCTTCTCTGCCACCTCGTCCATGCGGTCGGAGCGTATCTGTACCTCTATCCATCTTCCCTGCTTGCTCATCAGCGTGACGTGCAGGGCCTGGTAGCCGTTGGCCTTGGGATGGTTGAGCCAGTCGCGCAGACGGTCGGGGTGACTCTTGTACAGCTGGCTGATGGCCACGTAGATATTGAAGCATTCGTTCACCTCGTTGGCTCTGACCTTGGGGGTGAAGATGATGCGCACGGCCAGGATGTCGTATATCTCGTCGAAGGAGACATGCTTGTTCTGCATCTTGTTCCAGATGGAGAAGGGGTTCTTTACGCGAGCCTTGATTTTATAGTCGATGCCCATCTTGTCCAGTTCCTTGCGTATGGGAGCCGTAAACTGGTCGAAGAGGGTGTCGCGCTGTGCCTCGGTGTCGGCAAGCTTGTGTTCAATGCTGGCATATTCCTGCGGGTGGTCGTAGCGGAAACTGAGGTCTTCCAGCTCTGTCTTGATCTTGTTGAGGCCCAGGCGGTTGGCAAGCGGAGCGTAGATGTAGAGCGTTTCTCCGGCTATCTTGTACTGCTTGTTGGCCGGTTGCGATGCGAGCGTGCGCATATTGTGCAGGCGGTCGCATATCTTGATAAGGATGACACGTATGTCATCGCTCATGGTGAGCAGCAGTTTCTTGAAGTTCTCGGCCTGTGCCGAAGCCTTGTCGCCGAAGATGCCGCCGCTGATCTTGGTCAGTCCGTTGACGATCTGTGCCACTTTGTCGCCGAAGATGTTGGCGATGTCCTCCACCGTGTAGTCAGTATCTTCCACGACATCGTGGAGCAGTGCGGCGCAGATGCTGGTAGAGCCCAGTCCCATTTCCTCGCAGGCAATCTGTGCCACGGCGATGGGGTGCATGATATAAGGTTCGCCCGACAGTCGGCGCACACCCTTGTGTGCCTGTCTGGCAAAGTTGAAAGCCTTGGTCACGATGTCCACCTTCTTGCGGTGGCGTGATGCGAGGTAGGTGTCCATCAAGTGTTGGAATGCGTCGCCGATGAGTTTGTTGTCGGCCTGCTCTCTCTCTAAATCTTTCACGTTCTGCTCGTCCATGGTTGTTGCCTGTTATGGTTTTGTCGTACGGTATGTGAACTTATTTCACCTTGAGTTTCTTTCCGGCGCGGATGTTGTTGCCCGAAATCTTGTTCAGCTTGCGCAGTTTAGCCACAGTGGTATGGTTGCGCTGTGCTATCTCCGAGAGGGTGTCGCCGCTCTTGATGGTGACGCTCTTGTCGCCGCCCTTCTTGCCCTTCTTGTTTTTCTTTCCGCGGCTGTTCTTGCTGCTGCGTGATGCCGAGTGGCTGCGTCGGCTGCTGTAGCTGCTGCGCCGGCTTACGGAAGGTTCGTCCTCGTTCACGTCGACCGTGGAACGCTTGAGCAGCAGTTCGTCGGTCTTGAAGTTGTAGATGGAGTCTTCGTGGTCGATGAAGGCACCGACGAGCGACGCGGGAAGCCTTACGGACATGGGCTTGTTGAGTCCGTTGATGATGTCGCGGCGGTATTGCGGGTTGAGGTCGCGCAGGTGGTTTGTATCGATGTTGAGCACCTGTGCTATCTGCTCGAAGTGTACGTCACGGTTTACCACTACGGTGTCTGTCTTCATGGGAAGCTCTGTCACCATGGGACAGATGTTGTGCTCGCAGTAGTAGTTCATGATGTAGTTGGCGGCGATGAATGCCGGCACGTATCCGCGTGTCTCCTTGGGCAGGTAAGGGTAGATGTTCCAGTAGTCGGCCGAGCCTTTGGCGCGGTGAATGGCCTTGTTTACCTTGTCCGGTCCGCAGTTGTATGCGGCAATGACGAGGCTCCAGTCATCGAAGATCCTGTACAGGTCGCTGAGGTAGTGTGCAGCAGCGTAAGAAGCCTTTACAGGGTCGCGGCGTTCGTCCACGAGCGAGTTGACCTCCAGTCCGTAGCGCTTGCCCGTGCCCAGCATGAACTGCCACAGGCCGGTAGCGCCTACGCGGGAGACGGCCTTGGGGTTGAGAGCCGACTCGATGACAGGCAGGTACTTCAGTTCGAGCGGCAGGTTGTATGCCTCCAGTGCCTGTTCGAAGATAGGCATGTAGAAGTTGCCAGCCCCGAGCATATAGCTTACCGACCGGCGCAGTTTGCCGCTGTAACGGTCTATGAATTTCTGCACCACGTCGTTGTATGGCATCTCGATGATGGTGGGCAGACGCTTGAGGCGGTCTATGTAAACTTCCTTCTCGAATACCGGGTTCACGTCACGGTAGTTGCACGACGTGTCCTGCATCATGTATGTCCTGGCATTGTACAGGTGCAGCAGACTGTCCAGGTTGTCTTCCAGTCCGATGGGCACCTCTATCTCTTCCTGGTTACCCTGTTTGTCGGTGACGGTGATGATGTCGTCGTCGTTCGTATTCTCGTTTTGTGCCTGTGTCTGTGCGGGTAGGCAGAGCAGCAGGGTAGCGGTTGCCAACAGTATCTTTTTCTTCATGTATCTTTTTTCTGTATCTTTTTTCTTTGGGAGAAAGTCATGTGCAGGTCTGTTTGCGCAGGCATTGTCTCCTTATATTATAATAATGTGTTCGATAGTTCGATAGATGGTGGCTCTCTAAAAAGTAAGAGAGCACTGCAGCCCCAGTCCTCCGCTCTGTAGCGGACTGTTGCTTCGCGGGTCTTTCAGGAAGGCCGGTTCGATGTGGAGTGTCAAGTCGTCAGAGATGTCAAACTGTGAGAGGGAGGCGTCCACGTAAGCGTCGATGATGGAGAGGGCATAGATGCCTATCATCACAAACATGCCCATGTCTCGCCAGCGGCGGTACTTGTCCTTTCTCTTTTTGAAGATGTCCTTGTATCGGTCTTCGTTGCTGGAGTTGATGACCGTTCCCAGGTGCAGAAACTGGTTGTAGCTCTGCGTGTTCGGGTCGTTGTCCATGATGTCCATATAGGCTTGCGAGTAGTCGTGGTACATCTGGTTGTTCCAGGTGATGGCGTATGCGCAGCCCACAAACCCACCGTATATGATGGGCAGTTTCCAGTATTTGCGGTTGTATATCTGTCCGGCTCCAGGCAGTACGATGGCCAGCCACATGGCTCGTTTTGTGTCCGGCTTCCATGTGCTCCAGTCGCGTTTCTTCTTCATGGGCAGTATCTTGCCCATGTCTATGGCCATCACGCTGTCTTCTGCCGTGCCTGTGGTGTCCGGTACGGACGCAATGGCGGGCACGGCAACGTCGGCTTTCTCCTTCGACTTCTGCGCCATGGCCGGAGTCGCAAGACAAAGTGCGAGTGCTGAAATGCAGATGTATGATAAAGCTGACCTCACAGGATGTTAATGCTTTAGTTGTTCGAAAACGCTCATGATGTGTGCCAGTTCCTCTTCGCTGGCAAAGGGGATGCTGATTTTTCCCTTGCCCTTGGAAGAGCATGTAAACTGCACCTTGGTGTTGAGGCATTGCGAGAGGCGGTCTTTCAGTTGGGTAAACTCTTCGGGCATCTGTGCCTTGGCAGTGGCGTTCTTGCGTGTGGTGTCGATGTCTTCGCCGTTCTTCAGCTGCTGCACCATTTCCTCCACCTTGCGTACGGAGTATCCGTTCTTCTGTATCTCGCGGAACAGTTTGATCTGCAGCGACGGACTGTCGAGGGCCAGGAGCGCACGGCAGTGTCCCATGTCTATCTCCTTTTTCTGCAGAGCCATCTGCACCTGTGCCGGCAGTTTGAGCAGTCGGAGGTAGTTGGCTACGGCGGCTCGGCTCTTGCCCACGCGTTCGGATATCTTCTCCTGCGTCATGCCGTTGTTTTCCATCAGGTGCTCGTAGGCCAGGGCTATCTCGATGGCGTTGAGGTCCTGGCGCTGTATGTTCTCCACCAGGGCCATCTCCATGACGCTCTCGTCGTTGATGGTGCGGATGTATGCAGGGACGGCTCTGAGCCCTGCCAACTGTGATGCACGCCAGCGGCGTTCGCCGGCAATGATCTGGAAGCGGTTCTCTGCCACCTGTCTGAGGGTGATGGGCTGTATGATGCCTATGGCCCTTATGCTGTCGGCCAGCTCCTGCAGAGCCTCCTCGTCAAATTCGCGGCGTGGCTGGTTGGGGTTGGCCTCTATCTGGTCGAGGGGTATCTCGTTGATGGTGCTGCTGCCTTGTGTACGCACGTTCTCGGTAGAGATGAGTGCGTCGAGTCCTCTTCCGAGGGCGTTGCTTTTCGTTCCGTTATTGTATTTCTTGTGTACTGCCATTGTTGTTTTTGTCTTGGTCGATATCCGGGATGTTTACTTACTTGCCTTTCGCCGTTCCTTAGCTGTTCTTGTTGATGATTTCCTTGGCCAGCGACAGGTGGTTCTGTGCACCCTTCGAGTCGGTGTCGTAGAGGATGACGGGCAACCCGTGGCTCTGGCTCTCGCTCAGTTTGACGTTGCGCTGTATCACCGACTTGAACACCAGTTCCTGGAAATGGCGTTTCACCTCGTCGTATATCTGGCGGGCCAGGCACAGACGGTGGTCGTACATTGTGAGCAGGAACCCTTCTATCTCGAGTTTCGGGTTCAGTTTGCTCTTGATGATCTTGATGGTGTTGAGCAGTTTGCTGATGCCCTCGATGGCGAAGTATTCGCACTGCACGGGTATGATGACGCTGTCGGCGGCAGTGAGCGAGTTGACGGTGATAAGTCCCAGCGAGGGCGAGCAGTCGATAAGGATAAAGTCGTACTCGTCACGGATGGGTGCAAGCAGGTTCTTGATTACCTTTTCGCGGTTCTCGAGGTTGAGCATCTCTATCTCTGCTCCCACGAGGTCTATGTGGCTCGGTATGATGTCCAGACCCGTAATGTCGGTGGTGTAGATGGCATCGCGTACGTCTACATGGTCTATGATGCACTCGTAGAGAGAGCAGTCCACCTCTTTGATGTCTACACCCAGACCGCTGGATGCGTTGGCCTGCGGGTCGGCGTCTACGACAAGTACCGTCTTCTCAAGTGTGGCCAGCGAGGCAGCCAAGTTGATGGTGGTGGTGGTTTTGCCCACACCGCCCTTCTGGTTGGCTAAAGCGATTATTTTTCCCATATTTTCGTTCTGAATAATATAAAAGTCTTCTCGAAAAACTGCTTTTTCGTTGCAAAGATACATATTTTATGCGAGAAAGAGGTCTCTTTAAAGGTTTTTTCGTACTTTTGCACCAAAAAGAGAGATTATTTATGGAAAATAAGAAACCTTTAGTATTGATTTCCAATGATGACGGATACCATGCCAACGGAATCAGGACGCTTGTCTCTTTCCTGAAAGACTGGTGCGAGCTGCTTGTCGTGGCTCCCGAGTCAGCCCGTTCGGGGTATGGCTGTGCCTTCTCGTGCGTAGAGCCGTTGAGGCTTACGCGGCGCAGGAGCATGGGTGATGACGTGCAGCTGTGGTCGTGTACCGGTACGCCGGTAGACTGCGTCAAACTTGCGCTCGACCAGTTGCTGCAGGGTCGTCGTCCCGACCTGGTACTCAGCGGCATAAACCATGGTGACAACTCGAGTGTCAACAACCACTACTCCGGTACGATGGGAGTGGTAAAAGAGGGTTGTATGAAGTATATTCCCTCCGTGGCATTCAGCAGTTGCAACTACGACGAGAATGCCGACCTCTCCTGTCTGCGCGACGGGGTAACGGCCATCGTGAAGAAGGTGCTGGCCGAGGGACTGCCGCAAGGTACCTGTCTGAATGTCAACTTCCCCGCCAATCCGCCCTTCCAGGGCATCAAGGCGTGCCGTATGACACAAGGCTCGTGGATCAATGAAGTGTGCAAGGAACACCATCCGCGCGGCTATGACTACTACTGGATGGTGGGCGAATACCGCAACGACGAACCGGAGGCCACCGATACCGACCAGTGGGCTTTGCAGCACGGATACATAGCCGTCACGCCTACCAAGATAGACGTTACGGACTATGACTGGCTGCGCAACTTCGAGATGTAAAAACACAACGAGATGTAAACCAACTTCGGGATGTAGAAAAAACAAGAGAGAGGTAGAGGTATGAAATATTATCTGATAGTAGGTGAGGCCAGCGGTGACCTCCATGCCAGCAGACTGATGCGTTCGCTGAAGAAGGTGGACGCACGTGCCGAGTTCCGCTTCTTCGGCGGTGACCTGATGCAGGCAGAGGGTGGCACGCGTGTCAGACACTACAAAGACTTGGCATACATGGGGTTTGTGCCCGTGCTGCTCCATCTGCGCACCATCTTTGCCAATATGAAGATGTGCAAGGAGGACATTGTGCGGTGGAACCCTGATGCGGTAATCCTGGTAGACTATCCGGGCTTTAACCTCAGCATAGCCAAGTTTCTGAAGAAGAACACGGCCATACCGGCCTACTACTATATCTCGCCCAAGATATGGGCGTGGAAGGAATGGCGCATCAAGAGCATCAAGCGCGATGTGGACCAGCTCTTTTCCATCCTGCCCTTCGAGGTGCCCTTCTTCGAGAAGAAACACCATTACCCCATCCACTACGTGGGAAACCCTACGGCCCAGGAGGTGAGGGAGTTTAGGGAGGGCTATAAGCAAGGCTATGCCGACTTCTGTGCCGAGAACGGGCTGGATGCCGGCAAACCCATCATCGCCCTCCTTGCCGGAAGCCGACTGCAGGAGATCAAGGACAATCTGCCTGCCATGATAGAAGTGGCAGAGCGTTTCGAAGACTACCAGATGGTACTGGCCGGCGCACCCTCCATAGACGATGCCTACTATGACAAGTTCATAGCCGGCACTCCTGTCAAGATGGTGAAAAACAAGACTTATCCGCTCCTTGTGCATGCCACGGCAGCTCTGGTGACGAGCGGTACCGCCACGCTCGAGACGGCCCTCTTCGATGTGCCGCAGGTGGTGTGTTACGAGACACCTCTGCCGCGCCTCATTCGCTTTGCCTTCAACCATGTCATCAAGGTGAAGTACATCTCGCTGGTCAACCTCATAGCCGACCGGGAGGTGGTGAAGGAGATGATGGCTGACCGCTTCGTCGTGGACGATATGGCCAACGAACTCTACCGCATACTGCCCGGTCATGCGGAAAGGGAAGAGATGCTGGCCGGATACGCAGAGATACACCGTGCCCTGGGCGACCTGGTAGCTCCCGACAGGGCGGCTTCCATCATGTACGACCTCTTGCTGAAACGCCGCGAAGAGTTGTTGCGGCTTGCCCAGGAACGGGCAAAGGCTGCTGCCGAAGCTGCCGAGCAGGCAAGGCTCAAGGCTTTGGCCGAGGCGGAAGAGGCACGGAAGCGTGCCGAAGCCGAGGCGGAAAGGATACGTCTGCAAGCCGAAGAGCAAATCAGAAAGTTGAACGAAGGGAAAGAGTAAGCGTGCTGTCTGCCTTGGTTAGCATGCCTAACTATGGCGTTTAGCATGTCTAACTATGGCGTTTAGCATGCTGTCCGCACTGGTTAAGTAAATAGAAAAACAAGTTGGTACGTTTCCCCTGCACGCCCTGAAAGGGCAGAAGCGCCTAGCCCAGGGACCCTGGGCTATGTGCAGGTTGCCCTTTCAGGGCGCTCTGAGTAAAAAGGACGCAAGCTGTACCGACTTATTTTTTTAGATTACTAAATAGGATAATTATAACCCAAAGAATGAAAATAATGAAGAAAAGAAACAAGATGAATGTATGCGTATTGGCGAGGATGCTGTTTGTGGCATTCTTGTTGTGTAACAGTATTCTGGCCATGGCCCAGGTGAAGGTGGTGGACGGTGCTTCCGGACTGCCGGTAAGCTATGCCAGCATCTTTGACGATGCCACAGGCAAGGTGCTGGGTATCACCAATTCGGACGGCTTGTTGCCCGCAGCGGCAGACTCCTGCAAGACCATCTCTGTGCAACACATCAATTACGACCCTGTAACCTTGGAATTGGGCAGTGTCTCGGATGGTGTCATCAAACTGGCTTCACGCAGGGCATACGAGGTGAAGGAAGTGGCTGTAGACAGGGACAACCACGACTATATCCGTCTGAAGATGTATACGCGCGACTATACCGTTGTCAACGGTATGGTGGCAGAAGTGTCTGAGAGCGTAGGATATGGCTACTTCGATTCCAAGACCCGCAAATACAAGGAGGGGCAGTGCCTTACGATGAATCATTTGCGCAACGAGGCTGCCTTCAACGGACAGAAAATGATCGTGCAGGCTTTTGCCGAATGTGACAAGCCTACCTATGGAGGAAGAATAAGCAGGTCGCTCAGCTTTTTCGACAAGTACAACGACGGGAAGAAGCATCCGTTGTATGACAAGAAAGGCATAAAGCTTGTGACTTATTCCGTTCGCCACAACGAAGCTGCAAAAACGGTAGAACTGGTTGCTGACAGTGCTTTGGTCGAGAAACCTTTCAATTTCTGGCTCTTTGGCATATCCATGAGCGACGGCTATGGTGTGGCAACGTTCAGTTCTGCCTATGGAAAGCCGAGTCTGTCTACTTTGCGGAATAATTTATCCGTCTTCCGCATGACACACAACAAGTCGCAGGTAAGCGTGACAATGTTCCAGGAGAGGTATATCTTGGGTGTGGATTTTGCCAACAAGGAAGACTATAAGGCCCTCAAGAAGGAACTGTCGGAGAAGGCCAAGGCTGGCACGTCGGAGGCATTTGTGCGTCCGGAAGGTGTACCGCCTTTCAGCAAGTATGTGGCAGAAGCCATGAAGTCGATGACGGAGGTGAAGAAGTAACATACCTTCCTTTTCCTGACAATACAATAAAGGCGTATCACTCTCGCATGGGTGGTACGCCTTTATTATATTATTTGTTGTACTTTCTCAAAGCCTCCCTTACCATCTTGCCCCAAGGCTTGATGAGGTCGGGTGCCCAGTTGCCGGTGGCTTTGGCGCGGGGCAGTATCATGGAGCAGGTCTCGTCCTTGTCGGATATGGACCAGTTGACCCAGCTCACCTTGTTGCGCTCCATCACGTCGAGCCATTTCTGGTATTCGTCTGGTGCCAGCGGTCCGTTGCCCGAAGCCTCCATGCCGGCACACTCCGACACGAAGACGGGCAGACCGCCCTTTACGGCTGCCTCCAACTTGTCGCGCAGGTAGTCCTTGTGGGTGGCAGCATAGAAATGGAGCGTGTACATCACGTTGCTTACGCCCTCTATCGGACTCTTGGCCACGAGGTCTATGTCCTGGTCCCAGTGGGGGCATCCCATGAGGATGATGTTGTCGGGGTCATACTGCCGTATCTCTGCGATGACGGTCTTGGCATAGTCCTTGAGCGACTCCCACGAATCGTCTATCGGCTCGTTGTACAGCTCGTAGATGACGTTGGGGTATTTGCCGTACTTCTGCGCCATCTTGCCGAAGAAAGCCTTTGCCTCCGCCGTGTGCATCTTGTGCGCGTGCCAGTCAATGATGACGTACACGCCGTTCTTGATGGCGGCATCCACCACCTGCGTGATGCACTGCTCGGCAAACGTGGGGTTCTCCAGATAGTTGTCCTCTATCTGTATGCCCATGGCGGCACGGATGATGTTGGCGTGCCAGTCGTTGACGAGCCATTTTACGGCTTGCTTGTTGTAGAAACGCGGCCAGATGTTGTGCCACCCCAGACTGATGCCTCTCAGGACAACAGGGTTGCCGTTCTGGTCGCACAGTTGCGCGCCTTTTACTTGCAGTTGTCCCCATTGTTTTACGGGACTCGCTGCGTTCATCTGTGCCATGCATAACAGGGCAATGATGAGGGTCAGTAGTTTTTTCATTCTTTGTGGTTTTTAGGTTGTTAGCTAAATGCAGTAAAACAAAAAGGGATGATTGCCGTTCCGTAGTTGTGATGCGAACGGCAATCATCCTGAATATGCGTTTCTTTTTATCCGAATAGCTGTAGTGTGTAGAGGTAGATGACGGCAGCGGGAATGGCCATGAGCGACGAGTCGAAGCGGTCGAGCATGCCCCCGTGTCCGGGCAGGATGTTGCCGCTGTCCTTCACGCCGATGGTGCGCTTGAAGAGACTCTCCACCAGGTCGCCCCATGTACCGAAGAACACCACCACCAGTCCCAGTCCCATCCATGCGGCAATGCCGAGCCTGTGTGCCTCTCCGTCGTTGGCAATGTAGCCTATGATGGCGGCGGCTATCAGTACGAAGATGCCACCGCCGATGCTTCCCTCCCAGCTCTTGCCCGGACTGATGCGCGGGAAGAGCTTGTGCTTGCCGAAGAGCGAGCCGCTGCAGTAGGCACCCGTGTCGTTGGTCCACAGGAAGATGAAGATGCTCAGCGGCAGCAGCGTGTCGAAGTGGATCTGTCCGTCGACGGGCGAGTGCTCGAAGGCGAGGATGTTGATCATCGAGAAGGGTAGGGCGATGTACATCTGCGAGAGCATGGTATAGGCCCAGTCGTTCACCGCATTCTTGTTGCCCGTATACAGTTCGCTGACAAAGAGGTAAACGATGGTGAGCAGGTAGGGCACGAAGGCGATGAAGTTGCTCACGATGCCCATGCGGAATCCCGCTACGGCCACAAAGAAGTACACGCCGGCGATGGTAGAGATGAGCCGGTTGACGGTAACGTCTTCACACTCGTTGTTCACCAGTCCGCAAAACTCCCAGATGGAGAGTCCTGTGATGAGGGCAAAGAGAAACACCATTGCCCTGGGATTGAGAAATCCGCACACCATGCATACCACAAAGAGTACGCCCGTCACGGTTCTAACTATTAGGTTCTTCTGTTTGTCCGTCATTTTCTTTCGTCTTGTTATGTTCTTCTATGGCAGCCTTCACCTCGGGCAGTTCCTTCACTGCCTCGTCTATCTTGGGCTGCTCGTCGTTCATGATTTCCTGCGAACGGCTCATCCAGGGGCGCTTGCCGAATATCTTCTCCACGTCTTCCGCCATGATGACCTCCTTCTTGATGAGCAGTTCGGCCAGGGCGTTGTGTCCCTCCTTATGCTCCATGAGGATGTTCTTGGCGCGCGTATACTGCTCGTTGAGCATCTTGAGCACCTCCTCGTCTATGAGACGTGCCGTCGTCTCGGAGTAGGGGCGCTGGAAGGAGTATTCGTTGTTGTTGTAGTAGCAGATGTTGGGCAGCGACTTGCTCATGCCCAGGTATGCTATCATGCCGTATGCGCTCTTGGTGGCGCGCTCAAGGTCGTTCATGGCTCCTGACGAGATGTGGCCTGTGAAGAGCTCTTCGGCAGCCCTTCCGCCCATGAGTGAGCACATCTCGTCGAGCATCTGCTCCTTGGTCGTGATCTGTCGCTCCTCGGGCAGGTACCATGCAGCTCCGAGAGCCTGGCCGCGCGGCACGATGCTTACCTTGATGAGGGGGTTGGCATACTGACAGAACCAGCTGATGGTGGCGTGTCCGGCCTCGTGCAGTGCTATGCTCCGTTTCTCGTCGGCAGTCATCACCTTGGTCTTCTTCTCCAGTCCGCCTACGATGCGGTCTACGGCGTCGAGGAAGTCCTGCTTGCCCACCATCTTCTGGTCGTGGCGTGCGGCAATGAGGGCCGCCTCGTTGCACACGTTGGCAATGTCGGCACCGGAGAATCCCGGTGTCTGCCTTGCCAGCAGGTCGATGTCCACGCTCTCGTCCACCTTGATGGGGGCGAGGTGTACCTGGAAGATGGCCTTTCGCTCGTTCAGGTCGGGCAGGTCGACGTGTATCTCCCTGTCAAATCGTCCGGCGCGCAGCAGGGCACTGTCGAGCATGTCCACACGGTTGGTGGCGGCGAGGATGATGACACCGCTGTTGGTGCCGAAGCCGTCCATCTCGGTGAGGAGGGCGTTGAGCGTGTTCTCGCGCTCGTCATTGCCACCCATAGACGGGTTTTTGCTGCGTGCGCGTCCCACGGCGTCAATCTCGTCTATGAAGATGATGCTGGGTGCCTTCTCCTTGGCTTGGCGGAAGAGGTCGCGCACACGCGATGCACCTACGCCCACGAACATCTCTACGAAGTCGGAACCGCTCATCGAGAAGAACGGTACGCCTGCCTCGCCTGCCACGGCCTTGGCGAGGAGCGTCTTGCCGGTTCCCGGAGGACCAACGAGCAGTGCTCCCTTGGGTATCTTTCCTCCCAGGTCGGTGTACTTCTGCGGGTTTTTCAGAAACTCCACTATCTCCTGCACCTCCTGCTTGGCACCTTCCTGTCCGGCCACGTCCTTGAAGGTGATGCCGAGGGTGTTGCCCTTCTCGTACATGCGTGCCTTGCTCTTGCCCACGCTGAAGATGCCTCCGCCGCCAAGTCCGCGGCCCATGCGCCCTGACATCCACCAGATGAAGGCGAAGAAGATGAGGAGCGGGAAGAGGCTTCCCAGGAGGTCAAACAGTCCGTTGGCCCTCTCGTTGTTGTAGCTGTAGCTGTTTATCTTTCGGGCCTTCACCATACTGTCGAGGTACTTGTCCACCTCGTCGATGGAGCCGAACTGCACTTCCACCGTAGGCGAGGGGCCCAGTTCGCGTGCGCTCTTCTTGTATACCTCGCGTGTGTATTTGGGGTTGACGTACAGCTTGAGCTTGTTCTCGTTCTTGTTGGCCACCACGCTCAGTACGTATCCCTTGTTTACGTATTCCTTAAACTGTGTGTAGGTAGCCTCCTTGGTGGCGCTGCCTCCCAGCATGTCTCCACCGCCGTTGACGAAGGCAAATACCAGTGCGACAAGGATGATGATATAGAGCCAGTTCATGTTGAACTTAGGCATCTTGGGCGGTTGCTGCCCGTTGAAATTCTTGTTTTGTTCCATCCGAAAAATCTCTGTTGTTAGTTTGGTGCTGTTGGCTTGGGGCGTTGCCGTACACCGTTAGTGTCCCTTTCCTGTGTGTTTAGTCGATGTCCGGTATGTTGGTGAGCTTGGCATCGGCCCAGAGGTGCTCGAGGTCGTAGAACTGCCTTACCTCAGGCTGGAAGATGTGTACCATCACGTCCACGTAGTCTATTGCCACCCACTGGTCGTTCTCCAGTCCTGTCACGTTGGCGGGTTTCTCGCCCAGATTCTTGCGGCATGTGTCTCCCACCGACTGTGCGATGGCTTCCACCTGTGTGGGCGAACCGCCCTGGCAGATGATAAAGTATTTGGCTATGGCTCCGTCTATGTCGCTCAGGTCGGCCACCACAATGCCGCTGCCTTTCTTTTCCTGTATTCCTTCCTTGATAGTTTCTACTAATTGTTTTGCTGTGTTCATTTATTTATATTATTGTTATTGCGGCTACAAAGATAGTGCAAAAATCTGAGTAAGCATTACATTCTCCCGTTTTTTCGGATTTTTTAAGGTACGCGCGTAGTAAAATGGGGTAGGAAAGGGGTGATTTATGCCCAAAAACAGGAAAAAACAAGAAAAAATGAAGTTTTTTGAAAAAAAATAGGAAAAAGTTTTGGTGGTTCAAAAAAAAGCCGTACCTTTGCACTCGCAATTCAGCAATGAGGCGCAACGATAAAAATTGGGATATGGTGTAATGGTAACACTACAGATTCTGGTCCTGTCATTCCTGGTTCGAATCCGGGTATCCCAACAAGCAAAGCATCTTCCATAAGGGAGATGCTTTTTTTGTTTGACTAGCATGTGTGTTGTCTAATGGGTGCAAGTCCCTAACGAGCCCT
>CAVKZC010000053.1:0-15612 GCA_963660455.1 Sphaerochaetaceae bacterium
TTTCCACTACCTGTCCCTGTACAGCCACATGAGTATGCGGTTGAGAAAGCGGTTGTAGAAACGGAACCAGCGGTATTTGGCAACGGGCTTGCCCCCGAAGCCCAGGATGAAACTGCGGAAGGGATTCTTCGACCAGGGCAGTCCTACATCCATAAAATAGATATGGGCGAAACCGCGCTTGTATGCATCGTCTATGGCGTGCCACACCGACATGAGATCGGGATGAAGCGCCGCATAGCTCTTGCGCCTGCTGGCCAGATACCACAAATACGCATTGCCGCCACTATACACACAGGCGCAACCGCCTATCACTGTGCCACGCCACTCCGTCAGAAACATACGGGCATGGCTGCTCGTCAGCATTTCCTCAAAATATCGCTCGTCGGGAATATGGCGCCGCGGCTTGAAACAATAATAACGTTTCAGGAGCCGATGGAAGGCATGGGCATCCTCAGCATCCGACACTTCGCGTGTCACCACCCCCTTGGAGGCAAGGCGGTCTATGCGGCGGAGCGTCTTCTCGTCAAGGCGGTCGCGGGGAGGCATGCTGTGCAACGAGTTGTGCACCTCCTGCCACACGATGGGGAAATAGTCCTCTTGCCTCAGATGGCGATAACCGAACATCTTCTTCCTGATGCCCGAAAACTCGATGTAGAGACACAGATGGCTGTCCAACTTGCGGGTGACGGCCGACACCATGGCGCCAAACACCTCCTCGCGGTCCACACCGTCGGCATACACGCCCTCTTCGTGCGCGTGCGCATGTATATATATATAAGGTGGAAACCAACTGCGGCGATGATGTATGATGAGCAGCAACTGCCCCACGACAATGCCCTCCGGCGAAGAAGCGACAGCCATACAAGGAGTACAACCGGGCGTTTTCTCCAATATGCAGAACAACTCACGGCTATGGAAGAAATTGCCGTCGAGCAACGGTGGCAAACCTTCCGATTTCGTATAGACTTGAACTTTGTAAGGCAACTCTTTTTTACGAATATTGCGGCAAAAATAACAAATTAATTTTAAAAAAGCAAACCCGTTGGCCCTCTTGTCCCATCTTTTTAGTATTTTTGCACTATGAAGACTATACTGATAGGAGCCGGCAACGTGGCAACCCACCTGGGCAAAGCCCTTCTAGCTGCCGGCCATGACATTCTGCAGGTATACAGCCGCACCATGGAGGCGGCATCGGCACTGGGCACAGCCGTAGGCGGTTCGCCCCTCACCGACATCTCCGCTGTGCGCGACGATGCCGACGTATACATCGTTTCGGTAAAAGACAGCGTCATGGCAGAACTGCTGCCACGGCTCTGCCGGGGAAAGGAAACCAAGGTGTTCCTGCACACGGCCGGGAGTATGCCCATGGAGGTGTTCCAGGGCATGGCACTGCACTACGGCGTACTGTACCCCATGCAGACATTCTCGAAGACGAGGGACGTGGACTTTTCCGAGATACCGTGCTTCGTGGAGGCATCGGACGAGTATGCCCGCAAGGTGGTGGACGGACTGGCACACGGCATCAGCCGGAGGGTGTACGAGCTGTCGAGCGAAGACAGGAAATACCTGCACCTTTCCGCCGTGTTTGCATGCAACTTCGTAAACCACTGCTATGCCGTCAGTGCCGACATCCTTGCCAGGCACGGACTGCCCTTCGACATCATGCTGCCGCTCATCGACGAGACAGCCCAAAAGGTTCACCACCTCTCTCCTGCCGATGCGCAGACCGGACCGGCTGTACGCTATGACGAGAACGTGATACGCAAGCAGGCCACGCTCCTGGGGGCCAACCCGCTGCTCAAGGACATCTACGAGCGCATGAGCATGGACATACACCGCATGGAACTGCACAACAGAGAGAAGAAGAAAAACGAGGAAATATGATCAACTACGACTTGAAGAAGATAAAAGCCGTCGCCTTCGACGTGGACGGTGTGCTGTCACGCCAAACCATCACGCTCTCCGAGACGGGCGAACCGCTGCGCACGGTCAACATCAAGGACGGATATGCCATCCAACTGGCACAGAAGTCGGGTCTGCGCATCGCCATCATCACGGGAGGACGCGCAGAGGCCACCCGCATACGCTACAGCGGTCTGGGGGTGGAAGACATCTACATGGGGTGTGCCGTCAAGATAGAGACATACAACCAGTTTCTGGAGAAACACGCCCTCAAAGACGAGGAAGTGGTGTACGTGGGCGACGACATACCCGACTATGAGGTGATGAGACGCTGCGGTTGCCCTTGTTGCCCTGCCGATGCCTGTAGCGACATCAAGACGACGGCCCTCTACATTTCGTCCTGCAACGGCGGAGACGGTGTGGGGCGCGACGTGATAGAACAGGTGCTGCGCGCACAGGGCAAATGGCTTGCAGACGAACGCGCCTTCGGATGGTAGTATAAAGGTAAAAAAGTAAAAAAGTAAAAAAAGGCCGGGTAAAGGTAAAAAAGTAAAAAAAGCTATGGAATACAAAATAATACTGGCAAGCAACTCGCCACGCAGGAGAGAACTGCTTGCAGGACTGGATGTAGACTTCGAAGTGAAGGTGCTGCCGGGGGTGGACGAGAGCTACCCCCCTACCCTCGATGCCTACGACGTGGCACAATACATCGCACACAAGAAGGCGGAAGCACACCGTTGCCTCCTGCAAGACGACAAGACACTCGTGCTCACGGCAGACACCGTGGTGATAGTGCCCCAGGCAGAGCGTGCCGAAATACTGGGCAAGCCCAAGGACGCTGCAGACGCAAGGCGCATGCTGCACCTGCTGAGCGGAAAGACCCACCACGTTGTGACGGGCGTATGCCTTACCACACGGCAGGGGCAACGCCAGTTCTCCGTCAGTACAGAGGTAGCCTTCCGCAAGCTCGACGACAGCGAGATAGACTACTACATAGACCGCTACCGCCCCTACGACAAGGCCGGTGCATACGGCATACAGGAATGGATAGGCTACGTGGGATGCGCAGGACTGAAGGGCAGCTACTACAACGTGATGGGACTGCCCGTGCAACGCATTTACGAAGAAATGAAACAACTGTAATGCGCACGGCCGGCAAGCCAAGGAAACACCAGTCGAAACATGCCACCCAGACACAATTTAGATTTTTTAAAATAAGAATTTACCTTATGTCGTGAAATATGGCTATCTTTGTGCGTTTTATGTAACTAACAAGGATATGACTGATAAAGAAATGGTCAAGGCGCGAATGGTTCTGGACGACTATCTGGAGACCAACCAGCACCGCAAGACCCCGGAGCGGTATGCCATACTGGATGCCGTGTACAGGATAGGAGGGCACTTCACGCTGGAGGCCCTTAACGAAGAACTGGAGAAAAAGAAATTCCACGTAAGCAGGGCGACGCTCTACAATACGATACGCCTGTTTCTGGAACTGCGCCTCGTGGTGAGACACAACCTCACGGACGGCATCAAGTACGAGGCCTACTACGACAACGAGAGCCACGTGCACCAGGTGTGTACCGTCTGCGGCAAGGTGACGGAGATACAGGTGCCGGGCGTGAGCCGTGCCATAGCCCAGGCCAAGCTGGGAAAATTCAGGCGCGATGCCTTCGCACTCTACATCTACGGTGTATGCCTGGAATGCCAGGTGCAGGCGGAGGCGAACACACAATACTGAAAATAACAACCGGGGACACTGCCTCAGCGCAGCCTGTCTCCCCAACAACGATACAAACAACATGAACACAGGTAAAGTGGATGTCCTGCTGGGTCTGCAGTGGGGCGATGAAGGAAAAGGTAAGGTGGTCGATGTGCTGACCCCCAAGTATGATGTCGTAGCCCGCTTCCAGGGTGGTCCCAATGCCGGCCACACACTGGAGTTTGAGGGACAGAAATATGTGCTCCGCTCCATACCGTCGGGCATCTTCCAGGGCGGAAAAGTCAACATCATCGGCAACGGAGTGGTTCTGGCTCCCGACCTCTTCATGCAGGAGGCCAAGGATCTGGAGAAGAGCGGACACGACCTGAAGAGCCGTCTGCACATCTCGAAGAAGGCACACCTCATCATGCCTACCCACCGTGTACTCGATGCAGCCATCGAGGCCTCCAAGGGCAAGAACAAGGTGGGCACCACCGGCAAGGGCATAGGCCCCACATACACCGACAAGGTGAGCCGCACCGGTCTGCGCGTGGGCGACATCCTCGACGGGTTTGAGCAGAAATACGAGGCACACAAGGCAGCACACCTTCGCCAGATAGCCTCATTGGGCTACACCGACTTCGACATTACCGAAGTGGAGAAGACATGGATGGAAGGCATCGAATACCTCAAGCAGTTTGAGATAGTGGACAGCGAGGTGGAAATCAACAAGATTCTGCGCTCGGGCAAGAGCATCCTCTGCGAAGGCGCCCAGGGCACCATGCTCGACGTGGACTTCGGTTCCTACCCCTTTGTCACCTCTTCCAACACGATATGCGCCGGAGCCTGCACCGGTCTCGGCATCGGTCCGGGCAAGATAGGCAATGTATTCGGCATCATGAAGGCTTACTGCACCCGCGTGGGAGCAGGTCCCTTCCCCACCGAGCTATTTGATGCTACCGGTGCGAAGATACGCGACCTGGGGCACGAGTATGGTGCCGTGACCGGTCGCGAGCGCCGTTGCGGATGGTGCGACCTCGTACAGCTGAAGTACTCCATCATGGTGAACGGCGTTACCGAACTGATCATGATGAAGAGCGATGTGCTCGACGGCTTTGACACCGTCAAGGCTTGTGTCGCCTACAAGTTGAAGAACGGCGAGACCACGACCGACTTCCCCTACGAGATAGACGACGTGGAGCCTGTATACAAGGAGTTTAAGGGATGGAAGACCGACATGACGAAGTTTACGAGCGAAGACCAGTTCCCGCAGGAGTTCAAGGACTACGTCTCCTTCCTGGAGGACTTCCTTGAGACACGTATCGGCATCATCTCCATCGGTCCCGACCGCGAACAGACCATCGTAAGAAAGTAAGTTATCGTAAAAAAAATAAGTTGGTACATTTCCCCTGCACGCCCTTTCAGGGCGCTCAGAGTAAAAGGGGCGCAAATGTACCAAGTTATTTTTTAATCATCACTAAAAGAGACCTCAATTAATGGCACAAAAACCAAGCATACCTAAAGGAACGCGCGACTTCGGCCCCATAGAGATGGCCAAGCGCAACTACATATTCAACACCATCAGGGATGTCTACGCCCTTTACGGCTTCCAGCAGATAGAGACACCGGCCATGGAGACCCTGCAGACCCTGATGGGAAAATACGGCGAAGAGGGCGACAAACTGCTCTTCAAGGTGCTCAACTCAGGCGACTACATGAGCAAGGTGAGCGACGAGGACATACACCAGCTCGGTTCGCTCCGACTGGCCGCAAAGCTCTGCGAGAAAGGCCTGCGCTACGACCTTACCGTGCCCTTCGCACGCTACGTGGTACAGCACCGCGAGGAGCTGCAACTGCCCTTCAAACGCTACCAGATACAACCCGTATGGCGCGCTGACCGTCCGCAGAAAGGACGTTACCGCGAGTTCTACCAGTGTGATGCCGACGTAGTAGGTTCCGACTCACTCCTCAACGAGGTGGAACTGATGCAGATAGTAGACACCGTCTTCACCAAACTGGGCGTAAGGGTGAGCATCAAGATCAACAACCGCAAGATCCTTACCGGCATCGCCGAGGTGATAGGCGAAGCGGAAAAGATAGTGGACATCACCGTCGCCATCGACAAACTGGACAAGATAGGCATTGACAACGTCAACGAGGAACTGCGCTCCAACGGCATTTCGGAGGAGGCCATCGGCAAGCTGCAGCCCATCATCTCCCTCTCCGGCACCAACGAGGAGAAACTCGCCGTCATCGCACAGGTGCTTGCCGAATCGGAAACGGGACTGAAGGGTGTGGAAGAGACCCGCTTCATCCTGGACACACTGAAGCAGGTAGGCCTGAACAACGAGATAGAGCTGGACCTCACCCTGGCACGTGGCCTTAACTACTATACCGGTGCCATCTTCGAGGTAAAGGCGCTGGACACCCCCATGGGAAGCATCACGGGCGGTGGACGCTACGACAACCTCACCGGCATCTTCGGTCTGCCCGGGCTGAGCGGTGTGGGCATCTCGTTCGGTGCCGACCGCATCTACGACGTGCTCAATGCCCTCGACCTCTACCCCAAGGAGGCCATCAACGCCACACAGATACTGTTCATCAACTTCGGTGATGCAGAAACGGCCTACTGCCTGCCCATCGCCACGAAGGCACGCCAGGCGGGCATCCGCACCGAGATATTCCCCGACAAGGCGAAGATGAAGAAGCAGATGAGCTATGCCAACGCCAAGGGCATCCCCTACGTGGCGCTTGCCGGAGAGAACGAGATACAGGCAGGCAAGATAACACTCAAGAACATGGCTACGGGCGAACAGCAGATGGTTACTGCCGACGAGCTCGTGGAAGCAATCAAGTAAGAAACGAAGAAAACGATGAAGAGAAACCGACTATTAGGTATGTTGCTGTGCATGGTACTTGCCCTGACACTCACCTCGAGCAGCAAGATTACCACCATATTTGTGATAGGCGACTCCACTGCCGCCGAGAAGAAGAACTTCCAGAAGAGTCCTGAGCGCGGCTGGGGCATGGTGCTGCAGGGGTGTTTCGACGACAAGGTGCTTGTAGACAACCATGCCGTGAACGGCCGCAGCTCCAAAAGTTTCATAGACGAGGGAAGATGGCAGAAAGTGCTCGACCGCATACGCCCGGGCGACTATGTGTTCATACAGTTCGGACACAACGACGAGAAGCCGCAACCTGAACGCCACACCGACCCCGGCTCTACCTTCGACGCCAACCTCCGCCGCTACGTACAGGAGACACGCAACAAGGGTGGCATCCCCGTGCTCTTCAATGCCGTGGTAAGACGCTGCTGGTATGTGGCAGGCGACAAGAACGACGATGACGAGAAGCTGCGCAAGACCGTCTTCGACGGCGAGGAGGCCATCAACAGCGACACGCTCGTCGACACACACGGTGCGTATGTCGTGGCTCCGCGCAAAGTGGCAGAGGAGATGAATGTCCCCTTTGTTGATGCGACGAAGATAACCCACGACATCGAGACGAAGATGGGAGCCAAGGACAGCCGCCGCCTGCACATGTGGTACCGTCCGGGCGAGGTAGCAGCCCTGCCCAAGGGAAGAATGGACAACACCCACTACAACATGTACGGAGCACGCATCGTGGCCAATGCGCTGGCTGATGCCGTAGGCGAGAAGGTGCCTGCCCTCAAGAAGCATGTGCGCCACTACGACTACGTGGTCTCTGCCGAAGGACGCGGCAACTACCTCTCCCTGCAGGATGCCGTAAACGATGTCCCCGCTGGCAAAAAGGTGTCTATCCTGGTTCTGGGCGGCACATGGCAGAAGCCCACAGGTACTGACGGCAAAAAGATAAAGTACGTGAAGTACTGGGGAGCTAAGATAAAGTAAAAAACATAAGAGGGTGTGGCACACAAGTCACACCCTCTTCGTTTTCTGCATTTTGTTCGACCTGAACGGTTGCAACGTGCCCTAAAAGGGCAATAAAGAAAAAACGCTTTTGCTTGGTTATGTCAGTGGAAAAATGTAACTTTGCAAGTACAACAACAGAACACTCTATGAAACACTACACCATAGAACAAGACATGAGATACCTGCAGTTGCTGGCCCAGTCATTCCCCACTGTGGCAGAGGCAAGTACCGAAATCATCAATCTGCAGGCCATCCTTAACCTGCCCAAAGGCACGGAACACTTCCTGGCCGACATACACGGAGAATACGAGGCATTCCTGCATGTGCTGAAGAACGCCTCGGGCAACATCAAGCGCAAGGTGAACGAACTCTTCGGCAACACGCTGCGCGAACAGGAGAAACGCGAGCTGTGTACACTCATCTACTATCCCGAGCAGAAACTGGAGACCGTAAAGCAGAACGAGACGGACATAGACGACTGGTACCACATCACGCTGCACCAGCTGGTGGCCGTATGCCGTGACGTGTCGAGCAAGTACACACGCTCCAAGGTGCGCAAATCGTTGCCCGCCGACTTCTCTTACATCATCCAGGAACTGCTGCACGAGCATACCGAAGACCACGACAAGACGGCTTACGTCAACGTCATCGTGGACACCATCATATCCACCGGGCGTGCCGACGACTTCATCATTGCCATCGCCAACGTGATACAACGCCTTGCCATAGACCAGCTGCACATCCTGGGCGACATCTACGACAGGGGACCGGGAGCGCACATCATCCTCGACAAGATGAGCCACTACCACAGTTGGGACATGCAGTGGGGCAACCACGACGTGCTGTGGATGGGTGCCGCCGCAGGCAACGATGCCTGCATCTGCAACGTGATAAGGCTGAGCCTGCGCTACGCCAACCTCCCCACCCTGGAGGAGGGCTACGGCATCAACCTCATCCCCCTTGCCACCTTCGCCATGGATACCTATGGCGACGACGAATGCCATGAATTCATTCCACGCCTCAGTGGCGGTGCAGCAGCCATGGACCCCAAGACGCTGCGCCTCTCGGCGCAGATGCACAAGGCCATCGCCGTCATACAGTTCAAGATAGAGGGGCAGCTCTTTGCCCAACATCCGGAATGGCACATGGAGAAACGCCGACTTTTCGAGCACATCGACTACGAGAAGGGTACCATCTTGATAGATGGGAAGGAATATGCCATGACCTCATGCCACTTCCCCACCATCGACCCGCAGCATCCTTACGTCCTTACTGCCGAGGAGGATACGCTCATGCAGAAGCTGCACCACTCCTTCATGGTTTGCGAAAAACTGCACAAGCACATACGCACCATGCTGCAGCACGGGTGCATGTACACCATCATCAACAACAACCTCCTCTTCCATGCCTCCTGCCCGCTCAATGCCGACGGTTCGCTGAAGGAGGTGGAGATATTCCCCGGCAAGCGATACAGCGGCAGGGAACTGATGCACTGCACCGGCATGCAGATACGTACAGCCTTCCAGAGCGACTCCGACCCCAAGGAACGGCAGTATGCCATCGACTACTTCATCTATCTGTGGTGCGGTCCGGACAGCCCGCTCTTCGACAAGAGCAAAATGGCAACCTTCGAGCGTTACTTCATCGAGGACAAGGATACCCACAAGGAGGAGAAAGGCTACTACTTCCTGCTGCGCGACGACGAGAAGGTGATAGACAACATCATGGACGCTTTCGGCGTGAAAGGCGAGAACCGTCACATCATCAACGGGCATGTGCCTGTACGCACCATCAAGGGCGAGAACCCCATCAAGGCCGGAGGCAAACTGATGGTCATAGACGGCGGATTCTCCAAAGCCTACCACAACGAGACGGGCATTGCCGGCTACACACTGGTTTACCACTCCCGAGGATTCCAACTGGTACAGCACGAACCGTTTACCAGCACGGAGGATGCCATACAGCGCGGAACGGACATCAAGAGCACGACGCAGATAGTGGAAATGTCCAACCGCCGTATGCTGGTGGCAGACACCGACATAGGCAGGGAACTGCGCAAGCAGATAGCCGACCTCGAAGAGCTGCTGTATGCCTACCGCCACGGCTTTATCAAGGAAAGCGAAAAGAAGAAATAGGCAACGTTATTATAAAAAAAACAAAAATGCATCGTCCAAATGGATGATGCACTTTTTGTTTTGGGGTACTTCAATATTGTCTTATTAAGCAAGAACAACCTTGTCGTCCTCACCCTTTACCTTACCCTCCTTGAAGAGCCAGCCGATACCGAGGAGCGCATCCTCTGTACTGATCTTGGCAGCCTTGGCTATCTCAGCGAGAGAGAGAGCCTTGCCGGCAGCAGCAAGAGCCTGGTAAACATCACCGGCCTTGAAACCTGCATTTTCCTCATTCAGATACAATACTTCTTTTTTGGCAGCTGCAGCCTTCTTTGTTGCAGGAGCCTTCTTTGCAGCTGCAGGGGTAGCCTTCTTTACAGCTGTCTTTGGTGTGGTTTTCTTTTCTACCATATTCGTTGATTTATGTGTTACAGTTATTTCAGGTCATACATTGCCATCATAACTGCATGATGCTTAATGCCTAATCCAAATAACTTGCTGCAAATTTACGACTTTTGTTCGACTTTATTACTTTTTCACTCCAAAAAGTTGCATTTTTAAAAGAAAATCACCGCATTTCTTGACTTATATCAAGATAATGCGGTGATATTGTTGCTTTTACACGCTCTTTCGAAGTGTATATGTTGTCACTACTGTTTGTCCACTACAGCTATCTGCAGTTCGTCGAGCTGCTTCTGGTCTATCACGGAAGGTGCATCGAGCATCACGTCACGACCCGAGTTGTTCTTCGGGAAGGCGATGCAGTCGCGTATGCTGTCGAGACCAGCCATGATGCTGACAAAACGGTCAAGACCGAAGGCAAGGCCAGCATGGGGCGGTGCACCATACTTGAAGGCATTCATGAGGAAGCCAAACTGGGCCTCGGCACGCTCAGGCGTAAAGCCAAGCACCTCGAACATCTTCTCCTGCAACTGTGTGTCGTGTATACGCAGCGAACCGCCACCCACTTCTATGCCGTTGCACACAAAGTCGTATGCCTTGGCGCGCACCTGCTCGGGATGTTCGTCGAGCAGAGGGATGTCGTCCGGATTGGGCATGGTAAACGGATGGTGCGTAGCCATCAGGCGCTGCTCCTCGTCGCTCCACTCAAACAAGGGGAAGTCGACTATCCACAGACACTTGAACACGTTCTTGTCGCGCAGGCCGAGGCGGTCGCCCATCTCCAGGCGCAGCGAGCAGAGCTGCACACGTGTCTTGTTGGCATTGTCACCGCTCAGGATGAGCACGAGGTCACCGTCCTTGGCCCCCATCACCTCCTTTATCTCCTGCAGCACCTCAGCGCTGTAGAACTTGTCTATGCTGCTCTTCACCGTACCGTCGGTATTGTACTTGATGAACACCAGTCCCTTGGCACCCACCTGCGGACGCTTCACGAAGTCGGTCAGTTCGTTGAGCTGCTTGCGGCTATAGTCAGCACATCCGGGCACACAGATGCCACCGATGTATTTCGCCTCGTCAAAGACAGAGAACTCGCCCTTGCCGGCAAAGGCTTCCTTCAGTTCGACAAACTCCATGCCGAAGCGCAGGTCTGGCTTGTCACTACCGAAACGGCGCATGGCCTCGTGCCATGTCATCTGCTCCAGTTTGGGCAGTTCCACACCCCTTATTTCCTTGAACAGGTGGCGTGCCAGTTCTTCGAAGAGGTCGATGACATCATCCTGGTCCACGAAGCTCATCTCGCAGTCTATCTGGGTGAACTCGGGCTGGCGGTCGGCACGCAGGTCTTCGTCGCGGAAGCACTTGGCTATCTGGAAATAGCGGTCGAAGCCAGCCACCATCAACAGCTGCTTCAGCGTCTGCGGACTCTGGGGCAAGGCATAGAACTGTCCCGGGTTCATGCGCGAAGGCACGACAAAGTCGCGCGCACCCTCGGGCGTACTACCTATGAGGATAGGAGTCTCCACCTCCATGAAGTGATAGTTGTCGAGGAAGTTGCGTATCAGAATGGTCATGCGGTGGCGCAACTCCAGGTTACGGCGCACGGCAGGACGTCGCAAGTCAAGATAACGGTACTTCATGCGAATGTCGTCGCCTCCGTCCGTATTGTCCTCTATCGTAAAAGGCGGAGTCATGCTCTGCGAAAGGACGGTCAATTGGCTGGCGAGGATTTCGATGTCGCCAGTAGGCATTTTTGAGTTCTTGCTCTCACGCTCGCTTACAGTACCTTTCACCTGTATGCAGTACTCGCGGCCCAGTTTGTTGGCAGCCTCACACAAGTCCTTGTCTACAGCCTCGTTGAACACCAACTGGGTGATACCATAGCGGTCACGGATATCTACAAAGGTCATGCCGCCCATCTTGCGTGAACGCTGAACCCATCCGGCAAGAGTCACTTCCTTGCCTGCATCGGGGAGACGAAGTTCTCCACACGTATTAGTCCTATACATAATCGTATCTCATGTTTTTTGTTTCGAAGTGCAAAGTTATATTTTTTCAGCGAAACAGCCAAACATCTTCCACAGTTTTAGGAACAAACACGTTAAAGAAAAGTTAAAAGAAAGATACGAGGGGGGATTAGTTCTGTGGTTTCGGCCTCATGCGTCGGAACATCATGCGATGGAATTTTTCCTCTGCCTTGATGACACTCATCACCTTTCCTGCCGGCAATATGAGAATAAAGCGGCCATGGTACTCCTGCTGCAACTGCTTCATCTCGATGTCCAGTTCGTCCTGCTTGCGTATAGCCTGCGCGCAGGCATCATTGTCGCGGGTGTCCACATGGTGGTAGCGCTTCATCTCGTCGAAGAGCATACGCTGGCGCTTCATCAACTGGCGGTAGACGGGGAAGAAGGCAGCAGCCTCTTTGGGCGAGAGGGCGGCTTCGGTCGTTATGAACTGCTCCAGTTCGGCCTCAAACCTCTTGGGGTCGAAGCCTTTGTTCTTTCCTTGGGCCATCACTCCCGATGTCCCCACCACAACAATTGCCAGGCACAGCAGCATGTGCTTGACATAGAAGTATCCGTTGAAGGTTTTGGCTGTCATCATGTCAGTTGTTAGCTTTTTTTCGGTAAATTCAGATGGGCGGCACGAGGCATTGCTCATTGCTTGCCCTCCGCCAAGAGCGAAGCATAGATGTCCTGATTGTCAATCATGGCATAGTCTACCGCCTCGTCAAACATACTGTAGTCGGCATGCGACACCTCGGTCTGTGCAGCAAGGGATGAAGCCTCCCGTGCACCGCCATGATGGCGCAGTATGCCGAACGTAATGCCGGTCAGGACGGCCACGAGGGCTACGGCAGCAGCCACCCTTGCCATTACAAGCCTGCGCAGCAAGGGCTTCTTGCCGGCTCTCAGCCGTACATCACCCGCCACGGAGACACGCATGCCAGAGGTTTCAGGAATAGCCTGCATAACCCTTGAGGCTACCGTGTCGAAATAGCCTTCTGGAACGCGGAACGAAGTGTCGCGCCCGAATTTCTCCATCAGTATCTGCTCTTCCTTTATCATAATAGTATACCTTTTTATATATTAGTAAGACGCTTCATTTACCGCAAGGTTTAATCGAAGCGATGCAAATATTCTGCAATTTTTTTCACTGCCAGATGGTAGGACGCTTTCAGGGCGCCCTCAGTGGTTCCGAGCACCTCGCTTATCTCCGAATATTTCATCTCCTCGAAGTATTTCATGGTGAAGACCGTGCGCTGCACATCGGGCAGTGTGGACACGGCCTCGTGGAGCAGCGCCTTCGTGCGGTCGCCGTCAAAATAGGTGTCGGCCATCAGGCGGTTGGCCACCCCCGAAGCATCGTCCAGACTTGCTGCCGTTTCGCCCCGGTGTTTACGCAGATGGTCGAGCGCCTCGTTCACCGCTATGCGGTAGAGCCATGTCGACACAGCCGACTTGCCCTGGAACGAGTCGAGCGCCTGCCAGGCCTTGAGAAAGGTGTTCTGCAGCACATCGTCGGCATCGTCGTGGGTAAGGACAATATGGCGTATCTTCCAGTACAGTTTTTCGCTGTACTGGCGCACCAATGCCTCGAAGCCCTCGCGCCTTGTCAGTTCGCAGGCCAGCATCTCCACCAATTCCCTGTCGCTTATCGTCATTTGTGTCTCTTTCGCGTTTCGGTCTGTATCTTTTTGTTCCTGCCCCCCGTTAGATGTAATTGAGCAGTCCCCTGTATATCACCTGGTCATACCCGTAGATGTCCGGATATTCCGCCATCGTGCCGTGTGCCATCCGGTAGAGGGTATAGTAAGTGATGAAAATGGGCACTTCCGGCTCCACCCTGATGCTGCCCACCACCACGCTGCGGTCGGCTATAGAGTCAGCCTCCATACAGTAACGCACCTTTTCCTTGAGCGCCTCCTGTCCGTCCCCCATCAGGAACTCGGCCAGTTCGTAGGGCTTCTCCACCCTCACACACCCGTGCGACACGCTGCGGTCGGCCTGCTGGAACACTCCCCTACTCGACGTGTCGTGTAGGAACACCGAGAAGTTGTTGTCGAAACGGAAGATGATACGCCCGAGGCTGTTGCCCTTGCCGCCGCGCTGCACCACGGCATAGGCGGGGTCCAGCAGCATGGCTTGCGTCACCTGCCCCAGGTCCACCTCCTTGCCGGTACGGCGCTCCACGACATAAAAACGCCTGCTCTCGAAATAATGCCTGTTGCCGGCATGGTGCAGGACGTCACGCTCCACGATGCTTCGCGGGATAAACCACTTGGGGTTGACGTCCATCCGCTTCACCCTGCTCGTGAGCAGAGGGGTCTTCGTCTTGTTGCTGCCGCACCCTATGCGCATGGTGAGCGTGTCGGCATGGTCTATGGCCATGAGGTGCAGGGAGGGCACGTTTACCAGTATGTAGCGCTGGTGCTGCTGTGGCGAGTCTTCCGTGCGCCAGCGACACCGCTCCATATTGCACAGCACCTTCATGCGCTCGGCCCTCGGCAGACCGCCCTTCAACTTTCGTTGCAAAGCATCGTACAACTCGCCATGCGGCTGCACCTCCTCCAGGAATACGGCCACCGAGTCGTTCCTCACCTTCCGCATGGCGTCGGCAAAGAACGCGCGCGAAGCATGCTCCATATGTACGTCGAAGAGCCCGCGGTAACGCACCGGCCTCCTTATCGTGTCGGGGCGTGCCGCCTCTATCGTATCGAGCCTGTTGAGGACAAAGGCGGGGTTGACATAGCCGAAGCGCTGCCCCGCCACATAGCGCAGATAAGCCTTGGTAAGACAATACTCCAGCCGGGCAAGCACACGGTCCATCCCCTCCTCGCCAGCCTGTAGCGTGCGCACGGCACGGAGGTCATCCACTATCTGTCCGACACAAAATTTACGGAGGGAGAACCCCATCTCCGATACCGTCTGCAGGCGAGCCACGAGCGTGTCAGCCCTATGGCCTACCCCCTTCCTGTCTATCCACAGGAACATGCCGCCGTTACGGTAATAGCTGCGCGTACGGTAGTCTGCCGCCATGGAGTCGCGGTCCTGCGACGCCAGGGCTTCGATGCAACGGCGTATATTATCGGCATGGACACCATAACGCCCGTCGGCCAAAGAGTCGAAGCACGCCATGGTAACATTGCGGTTTGAGTTCGCCGCTTTCTGGCCGCAACCGGTCAGCAAGGCAACGAGACACACCAGTAAAAAAGCCCAAGACGCCCTCACCACTAACGGTTAACGGAAATCTTGCGCACCACATCGCCCACCTTGACGATGTAGCAACCCGACTTCAGCGGCAGGTCAATACGCTTGTCATTGCCTTCCACCCTGATGGAGGCCACCTTTACACCCAGCACGTTATACACCTGCAGCACCATACCGTTGGCACCGCTTACGTGCAGCACACCCCCGGTAGAAACGGTGATGTTTATCTGCTGGAAGTCGTTGTCTATAATCTCTATATTGGGCGCGGCCGACACCTGCAGGGGTATTGCGCCAAGCAGCATGGCGGCCATCATTATCGTGAGTATATTCTTTTTCATACGCGCATATTTTTCGCAAAGGTATAAAAAATGTACGTACCTTCGCCATCC
>CAVKZC010000054.1:0-15535 GCA_963660455.1 Sphaerochaetaceae bacterium
ATAACCCAGGGTGATACCCTGGGCTAGGCGCTTCTGCCCTTTCAGGGCGTGCAGGGGAAATGTACCAACTTATTTTTTTACGATTACTTAGCATTTAACCATCATTATTACTTGTAAAGTTGTTTGATGTCAGCCCCCTGATAGTAGTGCAGCAGAATGTCGTCGTAGCTGTAGCCCTGTTCGCCCATCATGGCTGCACCTATCTGGCAAAGCCCCACACCGTGTCCCCATCCGGCGCCTGTCAGTACAAAGCGCTGCGGCACGCCCTTTGCGTCCACATCACACTTGTCCACCACAAAGGCAGAGCTGTACAGGTGGGTATCACTGAGTGTGCGGCGTATCTCCAGTTCCTTGCCGATAGTGAAGGTCTTCTCCGTACCCGTTATCTGGAGCCGGCTGATGCGACCGCTCTTGCCGCGTTCTACGGCCTTGAGGTCGAGGATATCGCCGAAGTCCATCTTCAGTTTGTCGGCAATGAGTTGCCGCAGTTTCTCCTGTGTAAGGGTTACCTTCCAACGGTAGAAGTCGGCCGTTTCCTGGTCATAGTCGTTCAGCACCTGCGAGAGCACCTTTCTGTCGGTGGTATTGCAGAAGGCTGGAGGATTGGAACGTATCCACTGCTCGGCAGCAGCCTCGTCCTGGAGTGAAGAATGCTGCGTGAAGAACGAAGAATCCTCTTGTTCTGCCGTTGAATTCTTCACCCTTCGGTCTTCGTTCTTCACACCCAAAACCAAGTCCCTCACACAGGCAAGATAGCTCTTCGGCGTGTCTTCCCAGCAGAACTGGAACTCCTCTGTCATGCCTCCGCAGCACTTCGAGAAGCGGGCGTCGCATATCTCCTCACCGTCGAGGAGCACCTGTCCGCGTGTCTGGCGCACGGCTTCTGCCACATGGGGCGAGGTGTCCTTGGTGATGCCCTGGTAACGCTGGCAGTGGTCGTCGGCACACACGTCGAAGATGGTATGGTCCTCGCGGTCGTACCAGCGCACGAGCATGTCGTCTTTCTTGGTAAACGAGAAGAAGCTGCTGCCGTTGGTTGCCACTTCGCGTCGCTTGTGCATCTGGGCCAGTAGCCACGACCGCGAGATGACGGCATGCGCCTTAAGCAGTTCGAGGCTCGACGTGGCGCTCATCTCACTGCTGATAACGCTCTCGAGATATTTCTCCACGGGCAGTTCGTTGATGGCGCAAATATGGTCAGCCTCCACCACGAAGCGCAGTGTGCCGAGGAACGTCTGCGTCTCCTTGCGTTCCCAGTGGAAGTTGACACCGATGGTCACATCGTTCAGCGAGAAGGATGCGTCCGCTGTCTGCGGATGGAAGGTCAGTTTGCTGTACTGGTTGCCGTTCCAGAGCACGCCTCCCTCGCAGAACTCCACCACCTGTTCGCCCGTCACGGTCTCCCCCTTTGCCTTGTAGGGTTTGTTCAGCGAGAACTGTATCTTCTGTCCGCTCACGATGCCTACGGTGACATCGGGCTGTTTCCCGCCGCCATAGAGGGAAGAAAGTATGGCGGAGGTATCCGCTTCGCCCGTCGTCTTCAGTTTGGCGGCGATACTCTGTATCTTCTCCATGCTCACGCCACATTCGCGCAGGAGGGCAGCGGTAGTGTCCAGAGACAACTTGCGGAAGTCTTCCTCGCGTGGAGTGATGACAAGGCCGGACATGTCGAGTGCGCCGGGCGATACCAAGGTATGGCTGTCGCCCTCGGCAAAGTAGGCTTCGGGGCGGTGCTTCTCGCGCGGTATCACTACACTGATGTACTCGTCGCCCTTGCGCCATGCCACAATGTTCATCATGGGTTCGGTCTCGTCACCGCGAACGGGCATCGACTTGTACAGTCGGCGGAAGAGCGTTTCGTCCCCTTCCTCAGTCCTGGAGACAATGACGAAGGCCGGCACCACAAAGTCGTTGACGAGGGAAATCCGCTCCTCGGCATTAAGGACCACTACCTCCGTCAGGTTGCGGCTAAGCCTCTGCCAGTTGGTCTGCAGGGGCAGCACACCGCTGGTGCCTGCCTGGAAGTGCATGTGGTCGGGAGCCGAAGCACCACACTTGGGACCGTTGTAGAATATCATCATCTCGCCGTGCTGCGACAGGAAGCGGTGCATCTCGCCATAATTCTTGTATATGGCCTGGGGTGTATGCTTGCGGCAGGGTATGGTAAAGTGTACGGGCAGTATGGGGAAGGGGTTTACCAGCAGGAGGAACCGTTCGTCCATCGTCTTGGACATCTGTTCCTTGGGGCGGTTCTTCTCGCAGAGGAAACAGGGGCGCTCTCCCACTGTCTTGCGGTCAATCCGCGCCCCGGTGCTCACGATGCGTGCGGGGTTGAACTGCAGTTTCAGCTGGTCGGAAAGCTGGCGCACCTCCACGTGCTTCAGGTCGCGGAAGCGGCGGCGTGCATCCTCCCACACCTCCAACTGGCGGTTGAAGTATCGCGACATACTGCTGTCCTCCATGATGTCTTCCTTGCCCTGTAGCATCTGCTGGCGTGCCTTCAGTTCCATGGTGCGCAGGCGGTCCTTGTAGAGGTTGTTGGCATTGACGCGTTCTATGCTCAGGGCTGCATCGCTGTTACCTCCCCACCGTCGGCACAGGTAGAGTTCGTCGTAGATGCGGCCTATGCGGTAACGTCGCGAGAAAGCCAGTCCGAGGGCATAGTCCTCGCCATACGACGTATTGGGGAACTGTATCTGCCTTACCAGTGGGGTGAAGAAAGCGCGCGGTGCACCCAGTCCGTTGATGCGCAGGGCATTGTTACATCCGTTGTCTTCAGTCCATTCACGGTGGTCTATGATGCCGGGGGGCAGTGTGTTCAGGTCAAAGTCGCACATGCGGTAGGAACCTATCACCATGGCGGCCTTCTGCTTGTGGAAGGCATCCACTATCTTCTGCAACGTCTTGGGCGACGAGTAGAGGTCGTCGCTGTCGAGTTGTACGGCAAACTTGCCGCACACCGGACTGTTCACCGCCACGTTCCAGCAACCGCCTATGCCCAGGTCACGACGTTCGGGCACAATGTGGAAAAGGCGCGGCGTCTTGGCCGAAGCATTCTTTTCTTCCATCCGCCGTACAATGGTTTCGAGTATCTCGCCCGTACGGTCGGTAGAATGGTTGTCCACCACGATGACATTAAACCTGAAGCTTGCCTTCTGGCCGAGGGCACTCTCCACAGCATCGGTGATGGTCTTCTCGCGGTTGTAGACGGGTATGACGACAGAAGCCTCATACTCAAACTCCTGCTCCGTAAAGTCGGGCTGCCTGTAGAAATGGGTATCCACCAGTGCTCCCACCTTGTCGAGGTGCTGCGTACAGGCCTTCTCCATCTCCACCTGCACCTCGCGGTTGCGCGGGTTTACATAGTCAAACTGCTTCTCGCCGCTCTTCCTCGTGTCCAGTTCCACCTCGGTGTAAAGGTATTCGTCCAGATGGAAGAGCGCACCGCTGCGGCTCAAGAACAGCCGTAGGTCATAGAGTCCGGCATACTGGTAGTCGGCACGTTCCTGACTGGCCACATAGTCTTTCAGCATCCGGGTCTTGACAAGCCACAGACTGCCGAAATCAAAGTCGTCACGCAGACTGCCCTCCTGATAGTCAATCGCCGGATGCCGCACCAGTTTTCCGTCCTCCTTCGAGTATCGGTCGCTGTACACCATCACGGCTCCCGTATCTGCCGCCACGCGCAAGAAGCGCTCCAGGCAGTAGAGTCCCCACTCTATGGAGGTGTCACGGGTACACATCAGCACATAGTCCGACTCGGCGTTCTCGGCTATGCTCACCACCGTGTTCGACGACTCCAGACGGTCTATCACTACAAACGTGCAGCCGTCAGGCACCTGTCTGCGGGAGGCCACATCGCTGCTTACCAGTAAATTGATATGCTGTACTGTCTTGTCCTCACGCAGCCCCAAAAGGGCATCGGGTGACGTTTCCCATACTCCGTAGGGCAAGAATAGGTCTATTTTTTCTCTCATATTACGATGATAAATACAAAATATGTGGCAAAGTTAATACTTTTCAAGCAAAAATACGTATCTTTGCACTATGAATAACGAAAAAAAACACCTGCTCGGCCTGACACTCGCCGAACTGAAACAGGTAGCACAGACCTTAGGCATGCCCGCCTTCACCGGCGGACAGATAGCCAAATGGATATATGGACAGCGCGTAAAGAGCATCGACGAGATGACCAACCTGTCCAAGGCCAACCGTGCACTTCTGGCCCAGCACTACGACATAGGCTGTGCCGGACATACCGACGCACAGTACTCTGTAGACGGCACGGTGAAGTACCTCTTCCCCACACACGACGGCAAGTCGGTAGAGACCGTCTATATCCCCGACAAGGACCGTGCCACACTGTGTGTCAGTTCGCAGGTGGGGTGCAAGATGAACTGCCTCTTCTGCCAAACCGGCAAGCAGGGGTTCGAAGGTTCGCTCACGGCTGGCGACATTCTGAACCAGATATACTCGCTGCCCGAGGCTGAACGGCTTACCAACATCGTGTTCATGGGACAGGGTGAACCGATGGACAACCTGGACAACGTGCTGCGCGCCACGGAGATTCTTACTGCCTCGTACGGATGGGCATGGAGCCCCAAGCGCATTACCGTGAGCAGTGTGGGCATCAAGAACAAGCTGAAAAGGTTTCTGGAGGAGAGCGAATGCCACGTGGCCATCTCCATGCATGACCCCTTGCCCGGGGAGCGCGCCGAACTGATGCCGGCAGAACGGGGCATGGGCATAGAGCAGGTGGTGGACCTCTTGCGCAACTACGACTTCTCCCACCAGCGCCGCCTCTCGTTCGAGTACATCGTCTTCAAAGGCGTGAACGACAGCATGCAACATGCCAAGGCTATCATCAAGCTGGTAAAGGGCCTCGACTGCCGTTTCAATCTCATACGCTTCCACCCCATTCCCGACATTCCGCTTCAGGGCGTGGACGACCAGAAGATGGAGCAGTTCCGCGACTACCTTACCTCGCACGGTGTGTTCACCACCATACGCGCCAGCCGCGGACAGGACATCTACGCCGCCTGCGGACTCCTCAGCACCTCCAAGAAAATCGGGGAGATAAGGGAGCACGAGGAGGAAGAGAAACATCTGCACCAATAGAAAGAGGCTATAAAATGGTAACGCAAAGAGAAGAAAAAGAAAAGCACTTCTTTTTTCATCATTGGATATACAATTTTAAAGAAATAAGATTATGGAATCATTAGTTTTTACAATGGCAGGGCTCTGCGTCATAGCATTTGGTATCTTGATTTTCCTTCATACACCCAAAGGGAAGAAAATCCTTGAAGAGATGTAAAAGGATATGGGGCATATGGAATATTTAGCAAGGACAGGCTTTCTGATTGTGGCCACAAGTTTTTGGTTTTTCTCTATACCCCAAGGGGTAAAAAATGGTTAGAAAATCTATAAAGTTTCCTCTCGTCTCACTCCTGATTGTCATGCTACTGGCAGGATGCAACGGAGGAAAGAGCAACCGACTGCCCTCCAGCACAGGGCAACCCTACGAGGTGGTGCTGGAAGGTGATACCGACAATATCGTCTCGGAGATACTGGCGGAGGAGGTATCCGGCTTGCCACAACAGGAACCGCTCTGCGACATCATCAGTGTGAAACAGGGAAAGGCAAAGGGCAGTTTCTCGATGATAAGAACCCGCGTCGTGGTAGACATAGACTATCGGCACAACGGCTTCTCCGCCAGGGCGACCAAGGACGTGAATGCATCGCCCCAACTCGTGATTCGCATCAAGGCGAAGTCAGCGGAACAACTCCGCGACATGCTCTACGACAAAGACGGACTGCCCAACAAGAATGCAGAAAAACTGCGTACCCTCATCGACCAGAGCGAGCTGCAACACCTCGCTTCCATCATCAAGCAGAACCCGGAAAAGCAACGGGAAGTGAAGCAGATGTTTGGACTCGACATGAAGATCCCCCTGTCGCTCGATGCCAGCAAGAAGGCAACGGACTTTCTCTGGCTCAGCAACAATGCTGGTTCGGGAATGCAAAACCTGCTCTTCTTCAGAGTGAAGAGCGAAACTCATGCAGGATTACAGACACAGATAGACAGCATCCTGCGCAAAAACATGCCCGGCGAAACGGACAGCATGTACATGACCATCCCACGCATTGCCGACCGCGGATTGTGGCAGGTGAAAGGCGATGCCATGGGAGGGCCGTATGTGATGAAGACAAAGGGCGACATCGTCGTCATCGCCTTCGTCTATGCACCCGAAAAGAAGAAAAGAAATTTAATGAAGCAGCTTGAGGCTGTTCTAACGACAATAAAACAACATTATAATGGACAACAAGAAAATAAGGGTGGCTATCACCCACGGTGATACCAACGGTATCGGATACGAACTCATCTTTAAGACTTTTGCCGAGCCAGAGATGCTGGAGCTGTGCACGCCCATCGTCTACGGGTCGCCCAAAGTGGCAGCCTACTACCGCAAAGCCATGAACCTCCCGGCACAGTTCTCCATCATACAGAATGCCGCCGATGCAGAGGACGGACGCATCAACCTGCTTGCCGCCGTCGACGAAGAGGTAAAGGTGGACATGGGTATGCCTACCCCCGAATCGGGCAAGGCTGCCGTCATGGCACTCGACAGGGCCATGACCGATTACCGCAACGGTCTGTATGACGTATTGGTAACGGCACCCATCAACAATGAGAACGCACTCATCGAGAACTATACCTTCAAGGGGCACCGACAGTACATAGAGACCTGCCTGGGCGAAGGCAAGAAAGGGCTCACCATCCTTGTGGGCGACACGATGCGCATTGCCTCCGTTACGGAGAAAGCTCCTTTCAGAGAGGTGGCGACAAGCCTCACCAAGGAGTGCATCATCGAGAAGACTACTCTCTTCCAGCAGACTATAAAGCGCGATTTCAACATCACCAACCCGCGCATCGCAGTCCTCTCGCTCAACCCCAGAGACAACGAGGACAACAGTTGCGGTACAGAGGAGAAGGACATCATCATCCCTGCCCTGGACGAGCTGGCAGCCAACGGCATCCAGGCGTTCGGGCCTTATGCCTCCGACGAGTTCTTCGGCAAGGCATACTTCGGTGAGTTTGACGGCATCATGGCTATGTACCACGACCAGGCCACCACACCGTTCAACGCACTTTGCCCTGGCGAAGGCATCATCTACACAGCCGGACTCCCTATCATACGCACCGCACCGGACATCACACCGGGCTATGCCATCGCCGGCAGCGGAAACGCTGACGAGATGTCGTTCCGCCACGCTGTATACCTGGCCATCGACACCTTCCGCAACCGCACCGCATACGACGAGGCCACGGCCAACCCACTGCCCAAGCTCTACCACGAGAGAAGGGACGACAGCGAGAAGGTCAGATTCTCCATTCCCAAGAAGAAGGGCGAGCAAGCCGAAGCAAAACGTTAAAAAACAAGTAAAACGAAGGGCTTTCTGCCTATAATTCAAAAAAAAAACGTAATTTTGCCAACTCTATGAACACGTCAGAGCTTCAGAGGATCAAACAACGGTACAACATCGTCGGGAACAGCGACGGACTGAACCATGCGCTCGATGTCGCCTTGCAGGTGGCACCGACCGACCTTTCGGTGCTCATCATTGGCGAAAGCGGTGTGGGCAAGGAAATCATTCCGCGCGTCATCCACGACAATTCGCCACGACGCAGAGAGAAGTATTTCGCCATCAACTGCGGAAGCATACCCGAGGGTACCATTGACAGCGAACTCTTCGGGCATGAGAAGGGCTCCTTTACGGGTGCCATTGGCGAAAGCGAAGGATACTTCGGTACCGCCAACAAGGGAACCATCTTCCTCGACGAGGTGGGCGAGTTGCCCATTGCCACACAGGCCCGCCTGCTACGTGTACTGGAAACGGGCGAATACATACGTGTAGGCGGACAGGAGATACGGAAGACTGACGTGCGCATCGTTGCCGCCACCAATGTCAACATGCGCAAAGCCGTAAGCGAGGGGCGATTCAGGGAAGACCTGTTCTACAGGCTCAACACCGTCCCCGTAAAGATGCCTCCCCTGCGCGAACGGGGCAACGATATCCTGTTGCTCTTCCGGCTCTTTGCCATGCAGATGGCCGAGAAATATAAGTTGCCGAAAATCACGCTCACCGAAGCTGCCAAGCACATCCTGCTGAAATACAAGTGGCCGGGCAATGTAAGGCAACTCAAGAACATCACCGAGCAGATGTCCGTACTGAGCGAAGAGCGGGAGATCGACTCCCCCACCCTCCTGAAGTTCATACCGCAGGACGAGGAGTCTACACAGTTGGCCACCATCTCATCCAACAACGCCAACGACACGCACAGCTACGAGAACGAGCGCGAGTTGCTCTACAAGATTCTCTACGAACTGAAAGGCAACGTAAGCGACCTGAGGCGTGACATGCTCGCGCTGAGACAACAACTCGACGAGGCTCGCCAACTGAATGGTGCCAGCGGTTTTGCTGCACACCACAGTATGCAGGCCACCACACCTGTCCCTTACACCACGGCACTGAGCAAGGACGACACCGTCAATTCGCAACCGGAAGCTGAAGAAGCTGAAGCTGAAGAGATAAAGGAGCAGGAGACGCTCAACCTAAGCGACGTGAGCAGACAGATTATAGAGAAAACACTGCAGCGCAACAACGGCAACCGCAAAAAGACGGCGCAGGAGCTGGGAATCTCGGACAGGACACTCTACCGCCGCATCAAACAGTACGGATTGGAATAACGACTACCAAGCAAGTATGAAACACATCGCCAGACATATATATATAATAGGTGTAATAGTAGCCTTGACCGTCATCGCTGGATGTTCGGTCAAGTATGCACTGAACGGATCGAGCATCGACTACACCAAGACGAAGACCATACAGATAGTCGACTTCCCTATCCGCAGCTCCTATGTGTGGGGACCCATGGGACCCATGTTCAACAACAAGCTGAAGGACGAGTTTGCCAGTCACACACGACTCATACAGGTGAAGCGTGACGGAGACCTCAAGATAGAAGGCGAAATAACGCAGTACACCCAGCGCAACAAGTCGGTATCGAGCGAGGGATACTCCGCACAGACCGAACTGTCCATGACGGTAAACGTTCGTTTCACCAACAACACGAACCACGCAGAGGACTTCGAACGCCAGTTTACTGCCTCGCAGAGCTACGAGACCACACAGAGCCTCAGTTCCGTACAGGAAGAACTGGTAACCAAGATGGTGGAAAACCTCGTGGAGCAGATTTTCAATGCCACCGTAGCCAACTGGTAAAAAAGCAAAAAGGTAAAAAAGTAAAAAACAAACTGTCGTGGAACTGACAAGACTGATACAACATCCAGAAGAAATGAGCAAGGAGACCCTCTATGATCTCCGTGCTCTGCTGGCGTTGTACCCGTATTATCAGACAGCAAGGTTGCTCATGCTGCAAAACCTCTATCTACTGCACGACCCTACTTTCAACGAAGAACTCAAACGGGCAGCCATATACATCACCGACCGCAGGGTCATCTTCCGCATGATAGAAGCAGCCCACTATCAGTTCAAGAAACCAGATACTGCTTCCAAGAAGAACAACACGCAGACAGAGAAGACTGCCGACAGGACATCGGACCTCATCGACTCCTTCCTCGACTCCATCCCTGCGGAGCAACAGCAGGAAGACACGAAGAAAGGCAAACGCAAACCGACACCGGCCGATGCCACGGTCGACTATGTGGCATACCTCATGCAGACTGCCGACAACGAACAACAGGAAGAAAGCAACACCTCACGTACGGTGGCTCTTATTGACGGATTTATGGAAGAGGGCGGTTTCCAACTGCCCAAGCTCGACCAGGATGAAGAGTCGCCCAGTACTGCAGAAACACCCCAGGCCAAAGAGCCCGTAACAGAAAAGGACGAGCAAGGACTCAGCGGAAGCATCTATACGGAAACCTTCGCGCACATCTATATCAAACAAAAGAAATACGACCGCGCACTCGACATCATTGAGCGACTGCAGAAACGGCAACCTTCGAAGAGCGCATACTATACAGACCAGATGCGCTTCCTCGAGAAACTGATCAAAAACAACAAGGCTACAAGCCAACGTGAGCAACAAACAATAAAACAATAAATAACAAAACTTCAAAAAATGGCTTACACATTATTTGTAATTCTTATCGTACTGGCAGCACTGCTGATGATCTTCATCGTGCTCATCCAGGAATCAAAGGGCGGCGGACTTGCTTCCAACTTCTCTTCGTCCAACTCTATCATGGGCGTACGCAAGACTACCGACGTAGTTGAAAAAATGACATGGGCACTGGCCATCGCCATGGTTATCCTCAGCGTGGCATGCGCATACGTGGCACCACAGGCCACAGGCGACAGCAGCGTGATGGAAGGTGCTACACAGGAGCAGACTGCACTGCCCGCTATGCCAGGTGCCAATAGCGACGCTGCCAAGAAGGCTCCGGCTGCCGACCAGAAATCAGCTCCTGCAACAGGCTCTGCAGCAACACCTGCAGAAGGAACCACAGCTGCTCCTGCAACAGGAAAAAGTGCTGTTCCTGCCGACCCAACAACTACTCCAGGCGAGAACGAATAAGATTTTTTAGAAAAAAGTACGGAATTTATTTGGTCAATCCAAATTTATTCCGTACCTTTGCACTCGCTTAAAAGGATTACTTCCTACAAGCAACCAACATGGTGGATGTAGTTCAGTTGGTTAGAGCGTCAGATTGTGGTTCTGAATGTCGTGGGTTCGAGTCCCACCCTCCACCCTTAGCAAGCCTTGCAAGTATCTACTTGCAAGGCTTATTTGATTTAGCACGTTACCTTTCTTTTATTCGCTGGCACACAAATAGAGGTGATAGAGTAATGAAAAACTCGCTCAAATTTGAGCAGAAGATGAAAAATAAGGGTAATTATTTGGCTGTATCGAAGAAAAGTTATAGTTTTGCTAGATATTTATAGAACATTATGCAAGAATATCAGTTGGACTTCATAACCTATTGCGTGGGCAACTTGGCCGACCGTCTCAAAATGAGCGCCAGCCAAGTATACAAGTTGTTGCGCTCGTCAGGAGTTTTGGACGACTATATCATCCCCTGCTATGATGTACTCCATACATTTGGAAAAGAATACATCATGGATGACTTGGTGAATATGCTTAAAAAGAAAGGTGCACTGACATGAAAGTGTATCACGCGTCAAATGTATTTTAAGTCAAGAGTTATTGGACAGACATCTGCATTTTCTAACAGCAGAAGAGATAAAGAAATAAATATGGAAGCAAACAAGACGATACTCCAAATGAAATATGCTCGCATCGTCAAAATCTTTGCAGAGCTATCAGGAATGCGATTGGAAGATGCCTTGGACTTTTTCTACGCCTCCGACATCTATCGCATGATGAGCGAGGGTATCGCCGACATGCATTGTCTAGGCGATGGATACCTGGCGGGGCTGGTCGCAGAGGAATGGAAGAAGCAATGCGCTGCATAAGAGGCAAAAACTCTCTACAGCAAGGAAGAGACGTGCTTTGTGCTATGCCATCTATTTTTCATCCGAAGTGATAATAAAAAAAACAACTCGACCTGTACGGTTGGAACATTTTTATTCCATGAAAGTTATCCCCCTGCCCTTTCAAGGCGCGTTGCAACCGTACAGGCCGAAAGTTTTCGTTGAAGAAAAAGGGTGTTTGGTTGAATAAACTTGCGGCGCATAGATAAATAATGTATCTTTGCAGAGGATTTTTTCAAGACTTCATATCAGGTATATGCGACAAACTGGAAAAGACTGCTTATGGAAAATCTGAAAGAAACAATCATAAAGACAGTCTGCGAGTCCAAAGCCCACTGCAAGAATAAACATGCGGGGCTTTGGACCCCGTCTTTCCTTATTATGAAGCTAACGGCAGCATGCACGGCAGAAAAAGTCAAAGGCACACGCTACCCGACAAACGGAACCACCGGCACACTGATACCGGACATGGGATAAACATATAAAAAAACAAATCCTCTTACCATTATGAAGAAAAAAGTTTTGTATCTAATCATGGCATGCCTGCCGTCCGTTGCAGCACATGCCGAAAGCTACCCCTACCTTACTTTCCAAAAGGCAGACGGCACACTGCTGTCCTTAGGGGTGGAGTCGCTGGAGATGACGTTCCAGGACGGCAAACTCACCTACACCAACAGCACGGGCACAGGCACACTGACACTGGCCGACCTTGCGTCCATGTACTTCTCGTCAGCCGATGCTACGGCCATCAGTTCGCTCACCGCCGACAGCAATGACGGCAAGGTACAGGCTTTCTCGCTACAGGGCACAAGCTACGGCACCTTCGATAGCATGCAGACCATGAAAGCGAATGTGCCCACAGGCATGTACATCGTGAAGACAAATGGTAAAACCCTGAAAATCGCAGTGAAATGAAAAGAATCTTTAGCACTATGATCATGGCCGGACTGGCGGTTTGCTGCGTCCAGGCCCAGACCCTCAATGTGGTGACCGGCAACATCACCTATGCCTTCCCCGCAGCACAGACCGGCACCATGACCTACCAGGACGGCGAGACGCTCACCGTTATGGGCAAGACCTTCAGCGTGGCAGACATCACACGGATGTATGTGGACAACAGCACCGTGAGCGACAACTCCGTGAGCGTAAACTACAGTAGCAGTTCTGCCACCATGACCGTGGCCGGCAACGTGGCACAGTACGTCACGCCTACCGTTACGGGGGCTCACGTCAGCATCGTGCAGAGCGCAGAGGTGAGCGACGACGTGTGCGGCGAGATAACTTACACGCTGGCAGGCTCGTCTACCGACGGCGAGTTTACGCTGGAAGGTTCCTACAAGGCTTCGCTGGAACTCAACGGCCTAACCCTGACCAACCCCTCGGGCGCACCGCTTAACATACAGGACGGCAAGCGCATAGAACTCAGTGTGAAGAAGGGAACAGAGAACACCCTCACCGATGCTGCATCGGGCGACTGGAAGGGATGCATCGTATGCAAGGGGCACCTCGAACTGAAGGGCAAGGGAACCCTCAATGTCTATGGCAACACGGCACACGCCATCTATGCCAAGGAGTATGTAGAGATGAAGAACTGCACCGTCAACATCCTCTCCGCCGTGAAGGACGGCATCAACTGCAACCAGTACTTCCTCATGGAGAGCGGATCGCTCAACATCTCGGGAGTGGCAGACGACGGCGTGCAGGTATCCTACAAGGACGATACCGACCGCGAGGCTGAAGACACGGGGTCGCTCACCATCGCTGGCGGCACAGTGAACATTACCGTCACGGGCACCTGTACCAAGGGACTCAAGGCTGAAGGCGACCTCACCGTGTCTGACGGCACCATTACCATCACTACCTCAGGAGACGGCGAGTGGGATACGGACGACCAGAAGACCAAGGCTGCAAGCTGCATCAGCGCCGACGGCAACATACAGATAGACGGCGGAACACTCACCCTCACCAGCAGCGGCAGCGGCGGCAAGGGCATCAACGGTGACGGCACGCTCACCATCAACGGCGGCAGCATCACCGTCAGCACCACCGGTGGCATGTACGCCTACGTGAACGGCAAGGAGTATACCAACTATACGGGCAACACCGACAACCTCGACAGCGACTACAAGTCATCGCCCAAGGGCATGAAGATAGACGGCGACGTTACCATCAACGGCGGCACCATCAATGTCACCACCACCGGCAACGGGGCTGAGGGCATAGAGAGCAAGGCCGTGCTTACCATCAACGACGGCACCATCGTCATCAATGCCTACGACGATGCCATCAACTCCTCCAGTCACATGTACATCAAGGGCGGAGACATCACTGTCGTGGCCAGCAACAACGACGGTCTCGACAGCAACGGCAACATGTACATCAGCGGAGGCACCATCAAGGCCTTCGGAACAACATCGCCCGAGTGTGGCATCGATGCCAACGAGGAGGACGGATACTCAGTCATCTTCACGGGCGGCACACTCCTCGCCGTGGGTGGCGGCAACTCAGTGCCCAGCACCTCAGAGTCGACACAACCGTATGTCACGACTACCATGTCGGTAAGTGCCAACAGCGAGATTGCTATCAAGAGCGGTTCTACCACACTGGCCACGTTTACCGTTCCGTCCAACTACTCGTCGGGCAACAGCGGCGGAGGCCACGGCGGCTTCGGCGGCATGAACGCTCCCGGCGGCGGCGGATGGGGTGGCTCAGGCAGTTCGATACTCATATCGTGCCCATCGCTCACCTCCGGCAGCAGCTACACCGTCACCTGCGGTTCGTCTTCAGCTACAGCCACCGCTGTGGTGAAGGGCAACAACGGCGGAGGCGGACGCCCCTGACGAGCATTTGTTCAGATTACCCAAATGATATGTTGACGACAACCCGATGCCAAAGTTTGAGAGAGACGAGTAGCACCGGGTTGTTTTTTTTGTATGGGTTATGGCCGAGCAAGCACGCCATTTCAGGAAAAATCAGTACCTTTGCAGCCAAAAAGGTTACAGACAATGAACGATAGGAATGAAATGACGGCAGAAGGCCACACCACCAGCAGCACCCCCCAGGATGCCATCCATGTTTTTCAGGACAGGCTACACCCCTTTACCGACGGCGAATCGGGCAAGAACAAGAACACGGCCATCATGCTGGTGAAGGAGGGAACGGCACGCATCGAGATCGACTTCAAGCCGTACACGCTGAAGTCCTGCCAGATGCTCATGCTGCCGCCAGCCAGCCATTTCCACTGTATAGAGCAGAGCGAAGACTTCCGTGTGTCGTGCGTCACGTTCAGCCAGGACATCACCGCCGAACTGACCAGCCGCTTCGAACCGTCCTACTTCGGTTTTATGACCGAATATCCCGTAGGTGACATCCCCGAAGCCGAAGCCCAACACATCAGCAGGATGATAGAGTGCATAGCACACGTTCTGCTGGAGAACCGCATGGAGCATAGTACGCTGATAGCGCGCCTGCTGCTGCAGTGCTACTACCTCTCGCAGTACGACCACTGCAAACAGCAGATTACGGCACGCAGCACACAGGCCATCAGCAACCAGGAACAGCTCTTCAGACGATTCATAAGCCTGATTCACGAACACGCGGCATGCGAGCGTAACCTCGCCTTCTATGCCGACAAACTGTGCATCAGCATACGTTACCTCTCCTCCATCGTGCGCAACCAGACTGGCAAGACAGCCAAGGAGTTTATTGACAACCGCTGCATACAGGAGATAAAGATAAGGTTGCGCACCACCACCGAACCGCTGCAGGGCATAGCCTACAGCATGAACTTCCCCGACCAGTCGTTCTTCTCGCGCTACTTCAAGAAGAACACGGGCATGACTCCCAAGGAGTTCAGGGCGAACTGAGTAACAGACATAAATTGTACTAAGTTGTTTTTATCACCACTAAGTAATCGTAAAAAAAACAAGTTGGTACATTTCCCCTGCACGCCCTGAAAGGTAGGGTGTTCAAAAAAGTTTCAAAATCCTACGCATTTTTTGCCAATAGTTTC
>CAVKZC010000055.1:0-15291 GCA_963660455.1 Sphaerochaetaceae bacterium
AACTACGATAGCCAGCAACGCACCATCGGCGAGTGGATTATCAAGGAAGGATGAAAGTAACTTGTTTTTTATTACGCCTTTCTACACTTGATGAAGAAACTCTAAGAAGACGAAGAGGGTAAGCTATACATGCTTGCCACGGCCTCAGCAAAGTCCTTCTCGGGAATGCAGGAGGCGTGGCGCACTTTCAGTCGGTAGTTATAGACCGTCTGCGTGGAATAGTGCAGGAACTTGGCAATGCTCACGCTGTCGGTGATGCCGATGCTCACGAGAGCATAGATGCGAAGCTCGGGCGTGAGCGTGTCCTCATACTCCAGTGTAATCTGGGCTTCCGGGCGTAGAAGGGCATTGAAACGCTCCACAAAGTCGGGATGGGAAAGGAGGAACGCCTTGTCAAAATGTTCGAAGAAATTCTTCAAGTACTTGTCCGTCTGCGTATTGGCGTGCAACTCCCTGCGGGCGTTGTCTGCCTTGCCGGCGGTGATGAGATTGTATACTTTCTTCTTGAACTCCTTCACGTCGGTGATGTACTGGCTGATAAGCAGATAGACGTTGAAGAAATTCTGGTTGTGATAGCTGATTTCCTTTTGCAGCAGTGCGTTGATCTTCTGCAGTTCCTCTTGTGCTTTTTTACGTTGGACTATCATGTCCTCCAACTTGGCGTTGCTTTCCTCCAGCTTACGAAGCAATCTTTCCTGTTGTTTCCCCTTCCTGCTGACTTTCCTTAGCAGATAGATGATGGCGATGAAGGCAATGGCGAGCAAGGCGATGATGGCATAGAGAATGTAGGTTCGGTGCAGCCATCCTTCCTGATAAGCCTTGGTAATCTTCGTATAAGCCTTCACTACATTGAGGCTGCGTCCTTGGTCATTGAAGAACTTCACGTTGTCGGCACATACGGCGGCATAATTGTATGCCCGGTTGGGGTCGAGGGTGATGTAGGGCGAGTTGATGAGATAGACGAGCGACTGTGCCTCGTGGTTGGCGCACTCGATGTCGTTGATGGCTGAGACGATGAGGTAATGGTGGAAAGAGTCGTAATCCTGTTGGCAGGCATAGAGGCGGGCGATGGCAGCTGCGATGGCGGCAGCCTCGTAGGAAGGTTGCTTGCAGCGGTTCAGTATGCCCATAAGCATCTTTGTGTCGCCCTCTTGCGGCAGCATGACCTTATAGTATTGGTAGCGCCAGTGGTTTTGGGGAAGATAGACACTGTACTTATTCCAGCAGTCCAGGCATTTTGGGGTCACTTGGTTGCTGATGCCAGTCATTTCTTTGCGGAGGTAAAACTCCAGCATCAGGACGGCCATCGGTGTCTGGTTGTCCTTATCCAGACTCTCGATGGGACCGATGACTTGGATGAGACGGGTAGCATCCAGCAGTTCGCCGCACAGCACCTTGGCATAGGCTTCGTGAATGACTGCCTTGGTGTGGAGTTGGGGCAGGTTATTGGCAGAGGCAATCTCCTGGCATCTTCTTGCGTAGGTAACGGCAGAGTCGGGATTCCACTTGAGGTATTGCTGGTAGAGCGACTCATGGAAGTTGTATTTGTCCATGTCAGTGATGCTATTTCCCTCAGCCAGTTTGCTACGGGCTATCTCCTTTTGCTTTATCTGGTCGTATTTCGGTTTTTGCTCTACGATGCGGTCGAGCTGCTGCAGGTCTTCCTCTATGCAGAAGTTTACGGCACCTTGCATGCCGAGCGACAGCAACAGGGCAATGACGGTTATCAGGTTTCTCATTTTATCCTTCTATAATTTCATAATCGCCTATTTTAGTTGCAAACATAGCGTTTTTTATCGAATTATGCAAGTTTTGCGGAGATTATTCGCCTTATTCTCCGCAAAAATGCGGAGAATAAGACAAGGAGCCTCCCATCAATGTGGTCACGCGGGCCGGCATGCAGAATGCATGTGTTTGCACTTTTCCAGTTAGGAAAAATAATTTTCCCAACTATTTACATTATTTATACGTTCTGTTGCACCATGTATCGTATATAATCCCTACCTTTACCGCCGAATCAAGAAGATGGTGATGATGAAGAAAACTATGGTAGGGTTCCTTTGCCTCATGGCATGGCTGTTAGCAGCCTGCCACAATGGCAAGACGGCGGAGACACTGCGCTCCGCCTACTACTGGAGTACCACATGGGACATGGACAGCAGCAAGGCCGACTTTGTACGGCGGCACCACATCAGCCGCATTTACGCCAGATACTTCGACGTGGTGAAGGATGAAGAAAGCGGAACGGCCATGCCCAATGCCACCATCCACTTCAAGACTCCAGTAACCAAAGGCATAGAAATCGTACCTGTGGTCTTCATTGTAAACGACTGCATGATGGGTTGCACCCAGGAAGACAGCCGAGAATTGGCGGAAAAGATATCCAGGCGCATCGGTCAGATGAACGCAGCCAACGACATCAAGGGCGTGAAAGAGATACAGATAGACTGCGACTGGACAGCCTCAACGCAAGAGGCTTACTTCCGTTTTCTCGGCATCCTCAGAGAAATCCTAAAGGCCCGGAACATGCAGCTCTCTGCCACCATACGCCTACACCAGCTCTCCATGACTCCGCCGCCCGTAGACCGAGGTGTACTGATGATGTACAACACGGGCGACCACAGGCTCCTGTCGTGCCGCAAACCCATACTCGACATGAGGGATGCCGCCCCCTACATACAGCACCTCGGTACCTATCCCCTACCCCTTGCCGCAGCCTACCCACTCTTCAGGTGGCGCATCCTCTTCAGGGACAACAGGTTTGTGGGCATCATGCATGCAGACGAGGACTTCCCCGTCCTGCCTGGCGACAGCATTGTGACGCGGCAGCCCGAGATGACGGACATCATGGAAGCGGTCAAAGCCGTCAATCACCAAAAGGGAAGCATCAACGGCGAAGTCATCCTCTTCGACCTCAATACAGACAACATCAAACGCTTCAAACCAGACGATTATGAAAAGATCTATCAGCATTAAGAGATACCTCGCCATGGGTGCGCTGACATTGACCGTCAGCACCGGGGCAATGGCATGCGGACCGGAGACATCCGACCACAACTATTACATGTTTAGCGTGTTCGACCGCAGCAAGACTGCACCGGCTTATCTCTACGACATTGCCGACTACTGGCGGAGCTACACAGGAAGCAAGGACGACGGCAACGTAAACTACTACCTCTACAGCAGCAACGACGTGATGAGCGCAGCCGCCCGCAAGAAAGACACGGAGATGCAGGCCTACCTTACCCAACTGAACGCCTACATTGCCACCTGTGCCAAACTGACCCCTGATGCCTGGGAATACCCATCCAAGGAAGAGCAGCAAGCTGCCAGGCAGTCGCTCTACAATTTTGCCAACGCCGCCGTCAAGTACAAAGGCAGCAGACTGAAGGGACAGTATGCCCTGCTGCTGATGAGGACCAACATGATGAAGGGACTGCAGGAGCAGAACATCAGATACTGGGACAACATCGCCTCCAAGCTCACTCCCTCCATGTGGCGGGAGGCCATGCGCAACATCTATGCCCGCGCATTGTGGAAGACCGGCAAGCACCAGCAGGCACTGGACATCTATGCCAAGCAGGGCGACATGGCGAGCATCAGAGTACTGGCACGCAACTATCGCAACCTGGCTGGCATACAGAGTATATACCTCAAGAACCCCAACTCGCCCATGCTGTCCTACCTCGTACAAGACTTCGTCAACAACAGTCAGCAGACGATAGACAGCCGCGAGAAGGGCGAACTGGACCAGGAGTGGATGAAACTGATTGACTCCAAGATAGTGTACCGCAAGGAAGTGCTCGACTTCATTGCCTTTGCCAACAAGGTCATCGGCGAAGGCAAGACCAAGTCGCCGTGCCTCTGGCGCTCGGCCACAGCCATGCTCCATTACCTCTACGGCCAACCGAAGGAAGCCGCAGAGGAGAGCGACGAGGCGTGCCGCCTCGACGGCACCACGAGGATGAAAGACAACGCACGTGCCATCCGTCTACTGGTAGCAGCAAGTACCTACAGCGGCAAGACCGCCGAGTCGAAGAGTCTTGTAGCCGAACTGGCGTGGCTCTACGGCAAAGCCAAGGAGGACTGCACTGACGACATCTACCACAACCACTATGTAGAGGTGCAGGAACGCATCATCTACCGTGCACTGCACAACCGCCTGCTGAGCCTCAGCAAGGAGGCCAGCGGCAAGGAAGCCAAGGAGTATGCCCACCTGGCACTGGCCATGCACGGCATGATGGATGCCTACGAGCGCGGTTACAAGAAAGGCAAGCCCAGTGAACAGTACCTCGACAAGTACATCTACTCTTCCGCCTACTTCGTGAGCCTCGATTCGCTCAATGCCCGGCAGCTTGCCGACTACTATTCCTTTGCCACATCGCAGCACAGTGACACCTTCTGCCAGTACGTCTGCCAAACTCTCTACCGCAATGCTGACTTCTTCAGCGACCTCATAGGTACCAAATACCTGGCAGAGGGCAACTTCGGTGAAGCCGCACGCTGGATGAAGAACGTGCCGATGAAGTTCATCAACAACCAGGCCATCAGTTTCTATGCCGAGAAGCGCAGCTACACCGTACCCTTCTGGTTCCGCCCACAGAAAGTGAACGACGAAGACATGTGGAGCCTTGACAACGGCTATGCACACATGACAGAGAACCCAAAAATGAAGTTCTGCGAGGAGATGAACCAACTCACAGGACAGTACAACGTAAGCCGCGAGGGCGAGGCTAAGAAACAACTGGCTTACCAACTGGCCATACGCTACTATCAGGCTTCCTGCTACGGCGACTGCTGGTATCTCTCCCATTACGGCAAGAGCGTGAACGACAGTGCAAGGGCAGGCGAGGCCGACTTTGCTGCCATCACCATCGGTTACCTGAAAGAAAGCAAGCAGAGCAGCGACCTCCAGTTGCGCTACCATTCGCTCTACGCCCTCGCCTCCATCGGCACAGACCCGTGGCAAAAGACCATATACGATGCCAACTGGGACGAGAAGACCGTCATCCAGAGACAGTCCACGCAGTATCTGGCACTGGCCGAGTGGAGCAAGTTCCGCCACGAGCATCCCGAGGCTGTCGATGCCTTCACCACCCGATGCGATGTGCTCAAGGCTTTCGAGAAAACGGAAAGATAAGGAGCGAGGCCACTCGTCTTAAATACTCCAAAATAAGGCTAAATTCCTACAATAAGGAAGCCTGCAGCCTAATATTTTTATACATAGAGGCTTGTAATTCGGAAAAATTGCCTAATTTTGCACACGTTTTACGAAACAGCAACATTAATAACAACACATAAAAAGAAAGACTGACATTTTATGGACAAAGTAAGTTACGCTTTGGGTATCGGCATAGGCCGCCAGCTTGCATCTATGGGTGCAGAGACATTGAACATCGACGACTTTGCACAGGCCGTGAAGGATGCCATGGCTGGCAACCTGCAGATAAACGAGCAGGAGGCACAGCAGTTGGTACAGAATTTCTTCGCCGAGCAGGAGGCCAAGGCACAGGCTGCAGCTGCCGAGAAGGGCAAGGTAGCCAAGGAGGCCGGAGAGAATTTCCTCGCCGAGAACGGCAAGAAGGAAGGCATCATCACGACCAAGAGCGGTCTGCAATACCAGGTACTGCGCGAAGGCAACGGCAAGTCGCCCAAGGCTACCGACAAGGTGGAGTGCCACTATGAGGGTACGCTCATCGACGGCACAAAGTTTGACAGTTCATACGATCGCGGACAGACTGCCACATTCCCTCTCAACCAGGTGATAGCTGGCTGGACTGAGGGTCTGCAGCTGATGAGCGAGGGTGCCAAGTTCCGCTTCTTCATCCCCTTCCAGTTGGGTTATGGCGAACGTGGTGCCGGTGCAGCCATTCCTCCCTTCTCAGCCCTGATATTCGACGTAGAGCTGGTGGCTGTGAAGTAACATTCGACGACAAAAGAAACATAATACAACAAAAAGAATGAAGAAACTGTTTTTCGGAGCCATGATGGCTCTCGCTGCAGCTACATTCGTGGCATGCGGCAATTCTACCCCCAAGGCAGACCTCAAGAACGAAGTGGACACACTGAGCTATGCTATGGGTATGGCCCAGTCTCAGGGTCTGAAGGAGTTTATGGTAGAGCGTATGGGCGTAGACACAGCCTATATGGATGACTTCATCAAGGGTATGAACGATGCTGCCAATGCCGGTGACGACAAGAAGAAGGCTGCCTACTATGCCGGTATCCAGATAGGCCAGCAGATCAGCAACCAGATGATCAAGGGCATCAACCACGAGATATTCGGTGAGGACTCTACCCAGACCATCTCCATGAAGAATTTCATGGCCGGCTTCATTACCGGTACTACTGCCAAGAAGGGTCTTATGACCGCAGAGCAGGCACAGCAGGTGGCTCAGGCCAAGATGATGGCCATCAAGACCAAGACCATGGAGAAGCAGTATGGCGCCAACAAGGAGGCAGGCGAGAAGTTCCTGGCTGCCAACAAGAAGAAGGCTGGCGTGGTGACACTTCCTTCTGGTGTACAGTATAAGGTCATCAAGGAGGGCAACGGCCCTATGCCTAAGGACACTTCTCTGGTAAAGGTACAGTACGAGGGCAAGACCATCGACGGCAAGGTATTCGACTCTTCCTACAAGCGCGGCACACCCGTAGAGCTTCGCGCCAACCAGGTTATCAAGGGTTGGACAGACGTATTGGTACGCATGCCTGTAGGTTCTGTTTGGGAGGTTTACATTCCCCAAGACCGTGCCTACGGCGAGCGCGAGCAGCGTGACATCAAGCCCTTCTCTGCTCTTATCTTCAAGATAGAGCTGGTATCTCTGGGCGCCGGCAAGTAAACCTTGCACCCTTTGCGGGAGACAACACGACACATTTGACAACATTATATACAGAGGATTATTCTGAATATGAACAAACTTACATTGACAGCACTCGTCCTCGTGGCGAGTGCTTCTTTGTTTACGGCAAATGCCGCAGACAAGAAAAAGGACAAGAGCAAGAAGGCTGTGGCCGCTCCTGTCGCACTGCAAACATCGTCCGACTCCCTGAGCTATGCTGCCGGTATGGGAGCCACCCGCGGACTGGTACCCTTCCTGCAGCAGTCGTACATGATGGACACGGCCTACATGGCCGACTTTGTACGTGGATATGAAGAGGCTTCAGCCCAAGGCAACACACCGCAGGGTGTGGCTCACGCTGCGGGCACACTGATAGCCAAGATGGTGGCAAGCCGCATCTATCCTGCCGCCAAGAAGGAGTTTGCCGCTACCAAGGACTCTGTAGACCAGGCTCTCTTCAACAAGGGTTTCCTGGCATCGCTGGCCAACGACACTACCTTCTTCACCGCTGCCAAGGCAGAAGACTACCAGAACGAGATGCTCACAGCAGGCGGCAAGCAGTGGCTTGCCGACAACGCCAAGAAACCGGGCGTGAAGGTAATGCCGAGCGGCCTGCAGTACAAGGTGCTGAAAGAGGGTCACGGCGAGGTGCCTAAGGCTTCTGACGAAGTGGAGGTTATCTACGAAGGACGCCTGACAGACGGCACCGTCTTCGATGCCACATCCAAGCACAAGGGCGTTACTACCGACAAGTTTAATGCCGGCCGCCTCATCAAGGGCTGGACAGAGGCTCTTACCATGATGCCCGTAGGCAGCAAGTGGCAGGTATACATCCCACAGGAGTTGGCTTACGGCAAGCGTGCAGCAGGACAGATACCACCCTACTCTACCCTCGTGTTCGACCTCGAGCTCGTGAGTATCGTGAAGCCCGAGCCCAAGACTACAACCGAAACTGCAGCAGACAACGCAGCAGTAGGTACTGAGAAAAAGGCCGCAGCCAAGACTACTGCCAAGCCTACAGCCAAGAAGAACAAGAAAAAATAAAGGAAACTTCCCGCAAGGGGGGATAAAGCTCAAGAGGGTGCGACTTTCAGGCCGCACCCTCTTGCTTTTTCTGATAGTGCCACAACTCGAACGAATTGATGAGGTTTTGCCACAGCACGTAACAACCCGGACCTACGGTAGACAGAGGGTTGAGATAAGCCGTGGCAGCCCAGATGGCAAAGGGCGTATTCTTCTGCCCCAGAGCCTGTCCCGACTCTACGGTGGTGTCGAAATAATGGCCAATAAACCTACCGGTGGCAAACTGCACGATACAGAGCAACAGACCGAGAACGGCAATGACGCAGATAAAGGTGACAGAGGTGCGGGCGTGCATGATGTTGCGCATGGTGGTACCTGCCACAAGGATGAGCGAACCGCCCCAGAGATAGAACCCGAGGTCTTTGATGCTCACGATGCGGCGGTGCAGTCCGTGCATGAAGTGCTTGACAAGGAAAGCCAGCGCCATCGGGGCTACAAGCACTATGCTCACCTGATAAAGAATAGCTCCGAAAGCAGCCCAGAAATCTATGTGGTGCCCCTTCTCTATGAGCGGAAAGCACACGGGAATCATGACGGCGGTGATGAAGTTGGAGATGAAGGTATAGGTAGTCATCTGCTCCATACTGCCGCCCAACTTTGCGGTTATTACCGAACTTGCGGCTGCACACGGCCCTATAATACATGCCAGTATGGCCTCCATGAGGATGAGTGGTTCGCCCTTGAGGTGGAACACAAGGATAAGTCCCAGTACGGCCAGGACGAAGACCACCTGTTGCACGGCTACCCAAAGATGCCATTTCACGGGTCTCAGGTTACGGAAATCTACCTTGCAGAACACCGTAAAAAGAGTAAGGAACATGCAGGAAGGCAATATGGGTTTGCTGATAGGCATAAACCACTGGCATACTGGCTCCAGTTCGGGAACGTAGGCAAAGAGAAAGTAAATGACAATGCCGAAGGTAATGGCTACAGGCAAAGTCCAGTCTTTCAGAAATCTGATGAGTCTCATAATGTTTTTTATTTATGGCGGCTTCTAAAAATCACCCATGATGTTATTATAGAACACGCCTTATATTCCCTCTTCCTCTTCGAGTATTCTGAACAGGATAGCATGCTCCAAAGCCAGCGGCCTGTTGTGCTCGAAGAACACAGTACCGGCTACAGGAGCCTTTACCTCTTCTATCACAGAGCCTTCATAGGGGTCTATGATGCGCGCCAGCGTCTGACCCTCCTGTACCTGTGTGCCTACGGGCACGAGTCGACTGAGAATGCCTGCCCTGTGTGCCGTGACATTGTGCAGTTCGGCCTCGTCGAGCACTACCGACGAGTAGGCCACGCTCTTGTCGCGGTAAGTGATGATGCCCTCCTTGGCGAGAAAACGGAGTATTGCCTCTATGGTCTGTATGCTCGATGCGTCCTCCACATAGTTGGTCTGGCCCGCATAGAGCGAGAAAGCCTTGCATCCCCATATCTGCCAGTTGTAGTTGAGCAGCGTGGTGTCGTAGGGCAAGGGTTTGCGTATGGTGACGAAAGGCAGTCCGAAGTGGGACGCCGTCTCCACGTCTTCGTATCCCGTCTTGAGCATGCGCACGTGGGGCACAAAGTCGCCCGGCATGTAGAAACTGGCCAGTTGCATGCCATACTCGTAGTCCTTTATCTTCTCAAAGAGGGCTGCGGCAATGCGCTGCGTGGTCTCTCCCTTGTCATAACCGGGGAACATGCGGTTGATGTCCGTGCCGTCCATGGCCCAGAAACGTTTGCTCACGTTCATGGAGAAGGGGTTGCATGAAGGTATGACGAGAATGCCTTTCCCATCTGTTATACGGCCCTTACGTTCCAGTTCCTTGAGTACACTCACCATCCTGGCACAGATGTACTGCTGCTGTATCTCGTCGCCACGCATGGCGCCCACAATGGCTACCGTTTTGTCGCTGCTGCCAAAGCGGTAACCCTCTATGCAGAAGTCGTCGCGGTAGGGCGACTTCATCTCAAACAATGTATCTTTCTTCATTCGGATTCTTCACTCTTCATTCTTCACTTTCAAAAATTCTTGCCATAAGTGACCCTTCGTATACGATGGGGTAAGCCCTTATGGTAAAGAGAAAGCCGTCCACAGGCGACACTACCCTACTGAGCACAGTACCTGTAAGCGGTTCCACTATCTGACCTATCTCCTCTCCCGTCTTCACATTCATGCCCGAGCGCAGTTCGGTGATGAAGATGCCCGATGACTCGGCGTTAAGGAAAGCCACGCGATTACCCTTGCACACCTTAGGCGTGAAGAGTTTGCTCTCATCCACGTCACCTTTCCACATTCCCATGCTGCGCATGAGGTTCAGTATGCCCTCGCACAGGCGGAAGCACATCTTGTGGTTGATGCGTTGCCCCACGCCCATCTCCACTACGAGGCACTTAGTACCGGTAGAGTTGAGCGAGTGTGCGAGTGTAGCCTCCAGCACGGTAGCGGCATCGTGTACCCAAATGAATTCGATGCCCAGTTGCTGCGCCAAAGGCACAAGTTCTTCTTCGTTGAGCACATTGATGCGTACCTGCGGCGTTTCCCTCAAGTAAAGGTTGCTGGAGTGAATGTCCATGACGAGGTCTGCCCCTTTCAGGTCTTCCACGATGGTGTAGGCAGCCTGCTCCACCATCGTTCCGTTCACGTCACCAGGGAATATGCGGTTCATGTCCAGGTCGAAGTTGGGGATGCCTCGCTGTATGGTGTCTATGCCGAGTGGATTGAGCGCGGGGTATATTTCCACGGTGCCGTCCAAGAGTTCCTTTTTCTCTTCGAGGAGCCTTGCCATGAGGAAGCATACCATCTGCCCCTCCAGTTCGTCACCGTGCGTGCCAGTCACGATGCACAATCTCTTCTTGCCGTCACCATGACTGATGACGTTCTTCTTGACCATGTACCGCTCGTTGATGGGCAGTTCGGTCGACACGATAGTCTTTATCATATCTGCAGTTATTCTTTTATTGTGCGGTTGTTTTATGTACGGTTATATCTTTGTATGGATTATATCTCCTTCAGCATGACGTGTATCTGTGTCTGCTGCAGAGCGCCTCCTGCATAGATTCCCCTGCTCACGGGGCAGTCGGCAGCATCACGACCATGCGCCAGTTTGAGGTAGCCGTAGTCTATGGCACGTCCGTGCGTGGGGTCGAAAGCTCTCCATGCGTATCCGTCGAACACCTCTACCCATGCGTGAGTCTCCCCTTCCCCTTCCATAAATCCGCACACATAGCGTGCTGCCAGTCCTCTACTGCGGCACAGACTTATCATGAGGTGGGCGTAGTCCTGGCACACACCTTTGAGATGCACAGCCACTTCCGAAACCGGTGTGTCCATTCCTGTAACACCTGGTGTATAGGCCATGACGGCATGCACCCTGTGGCAGATGTCGAGTGCCTGCATGCGTATGTCGCTGGATGGAGTTTCGGTTACCGTATCACCATATTGTTCTGTCTGCTGCCACAGTTCTTCAGTCTGTTGCTCGCTGAGGGTTGTGAGGGGCGTAGGCTGGCAATAAGCTGTAATGGGTATGCAGTCGGGGGCTACTGCATATTCCGCCATACTTACGATGCCTGTACTGACGTAGACCAATGAACCATGCGGCTCACGGCAACCACCGTATACGATGCGGTTACCCAACTGGTCGGTACCGCGCCGCACACTGAGCGAAGGTGAAACCACAAGGTGCTCTTCCTCCACGTTCATGTAGGAGCCTGCCATGGGCAGACAGCGTAGGAGAAGGGAGTGGTTTGTCACTGGTTCGGAGAAGCTGACAACTGTCTGGTAGCAGTAGATGTATCTCTTCATACCCTAACGAGCTGGTTGATGTACTTGATGAGCTTATACTTGTAGTCAGTGTCATCGAGGCAGAACTTGTCCTCGGCAATAAGCTGGTCGAGCTGCGCCATGATGTGGTCATCGAGGATGTCCTCCATGCCGTCAGCATAACGTTTCATAGACTCGTAGGCGAGGGCTATGCGCCTAAAGGGATAGCCGAAGCGGATGAGGATGTCAAGGTTTTCCACATTGCGCCCTATCATCATAATGTTCAGGGCGCGGTGGTTTTGTATGCGCTGCTCTGCCGAGCCCCAGAACGCGAGCGACCAGTCTATGATGCTCTGCATCTGCGAGAGGTTCTTCTCGTTCAGTTCCTTACACCTTTTCATCAGTGCCACACTCATCTCGAGGTAACTCAGTGTCTCAGACATGATGTCTTCACGCAAGAGGATGGCATTGTCCATGGCATACTTCTGTGCGGAGATGACACTGCTGGGGTTGTTCTCGTCGTAGAGCATACCGAGCGTAAACTCCTCTGTCGTAAAGTAATTGCCCTGTGCGTCGAGCCTTGCCCAGAAGGCACGGTAGTCATCGGGCTTGCCGTCTATCATCTTATCGTAGCACTTGTTCAATTGGTGCAACGTGAGGTACACCCTCATCTCATATCTTCCCAACCAGTATAGTCTGTTGGCCTTAGTGGCCGAAATAATGTCGCTCTTTACCATAATTTTACTGTTTTACCCTTTCATCTTTTTCATATTTCAATATTTTCATATTTCAATATTTCCATCTTTTCATCATTCTTCCATGACCCATGTATCCTTGAATCCGCCTCCCTGCGATGAGTTAACGACAAAGGAGTCGGGGTTGCGCGAGAAGCGTGTCAGTCCGCTCTTCCACACCCGTGTGGTGTCGCGTCCGCTCACGACAAAGGCACGCAGGTCAGCCTTGCGCCAAACCAGTTTGCCATCCTCCAGCAGTTCGAGGTCCTTAAAGTCTACCACCTCCTGTGCTATCCATCGTCTGGGATACTTGATGATAAGTTGTTTCAGTTCTTCCAGTTTTTCGGCGCTCAAGTCGCTTCCGAATACTACACCATATCCTCCAGCCTCGCTCACATCCTTGATGACGAGTTTCTGGATGTTCTGGAGCACGTAGTCGTAGTCTTCCTTGAAATAAGGCAGATAGGTGGGTGCATTCTGCAGGACGGGGTCCTCGTCGAGATAGTATTTCACCATCTTAGGCACAAAGTAGTAGATGCCCTTATCGTCTGCCACTCCGTTGCCAATGCCGTTGATGAGAGCCACGTTACCCGCCTTGTATGCCTGCATCACGTTGGGAATGCCCAACAGCGAAGAAGGCTCGAACATCATGGGGTCCATGTATTCGTCGCTCACACGGCGGTAGATACACCCTACACGCGTCTTCTCCTTGTACATGCCGGCATAGTACACCTTGTCGTCTTCCACAAAGAGATCGCCGGGATAGGCCAGTGTGGCTCCCGTCTTCTCTGCGAGGTAAGAGTGTTCGAAGAAAGCCGAGTTGTAGCGTCCCGGCGTAAGGATGACGGCAATGCCCCGTCCGGCATTCATGTCGTCCATCATGTCGCGAAGCAGGTCGGCATAGTCGCGGTTGTCCGCCACAGCATTGCTGGAAAAAGTGCGGGGCGACACCTTGCGCGTTATCATCCTGGCTATCATTGGGTAACTGGCTCCTGACGGGATGCGCAGGTTGTCTTCCAGCACATACCACTTGTTGTCCTTTCCCTCTACGAGGTCTATGCCCGCAATGTGTGCATACACCTTTCCCTCAGGACTGATGCCCTCACACTCGGGCATGTATCCCTTGGAGGAGTAAACAAATTCCTCGGGCACAATGCCGTCCTTGACGATACGTTTGTCGTGATAAATGTCCCAAAGGAACATGTTGAGGGCCTTTACCCTCTGCTGCAGTCCGCGCTCCAAATAATCCCAGTCGGTCTTGCTGATAATGCGCGGCACCGAGTCGAACGGGAAGAGTTGTTCATTGAATACACCTTTCTTATATACACCGAAGCGTACGCCGAAACGTTCCATCCACTTGTTTACCGTGTCCCTGCTGTCTGTCAAATCTTTGATGTTTACATTCATATGCTATACCTGAATTTCTTTTCATTGGTTATACTTCGGTTACACTTCTGCCTTCGTGCCTTACACATTGACTACTACATGGCTTTACGCAACGACACTTTGCCGTATTTTATTCTGCAAAGGTAATCTTTTGCAATGTGTCTTGCAATTTTTAATACCTTTTGTTTGCACACAACTCCCATTTACTTACGATTTATCACACTGCACAGCATTAACACTCACTTTCTGTTACATTTCTCGACTAAGTACACACCAATTAGTAATAATCCGTAAGTACGATGGTTTTTATAGATGAACTGCTTTGGAACAACGCGAGAAGTGATTTCTGTCCAATAATTAGACGGCTGTGTCTAATTATTGGACAGTGCTGTTGGTGGGGACTAACGGATAACTCGTTGGTTATCAGTAATCGTTTACTTTTGGCACGCCCATTGCATTTATTTGGACAAATAAACAAGTGAACAAAATGAATAATAAAAGAAACATCATATTGGGATGGATGCTGATGGGAGCCGTGGCAGGGTTCGCACAGCAAGCGGACAACACCGCAACCAAGACTTGGGGTCTCGACGACTGTATGAGATTTGCCGTGGAGCATGCCACGGCAGTGAAAAGGGAGACCATCAATGCGCGGCAACGCAAGCAGGATTACCAGAATGCCGTGACGAGCTTCCTGCCTACCGTCACAGGAGGCGTGCAGGGACAGTATGCATGGGGACGTAACGTGGACCCAGAGACCAACACCTATAATAATGTGACGACATTCAACAACTACTACCAGCTCTATGCCAGCTTGAACGTCTTCGACGGTTTTGCCACCATCAACGCCTTCAAGCAGGCGAAGTTGACTAAGGCTTATTCTGCCACGGCGATGCAGAAGGTGCAGGATGACAAGGCCATCGACGTGATGCAGAAGTATGTGGACGCCGCCTATGCCGAAGCAAGCATCAAGATTGCAAGCGAGAAGTTGGATGAGAGCAAGCGAATGCTCGCCAAGATACAACGCCTCTACGAACTGGGCGAGAAAGGCAAACCTGACGTAGTGCAGATGGAGTCGCAGGTGGCTGAGGATGAATACAACCTTACACACCAGCAGAATGTGGCAAGGCAGAGCTTGCTCGCCCTAAAGTCGGCAATGAACTATCCCGTGGAGGACAACTTGGAATTGCGGATACAGGATGAGAATGCGAACCCAGAGACAACAAGCGACGGAACACTTGGCACACAGACACCGAAAGCATCAGATAGTCTTTACCAGAACTTCCTCAGTCTCTCTCCCGACGTGAAGGCAGCAGAATACGAAGTGGTGAACGCCCATTATAACTACAAAATATCAAAAGGCAAGTTGCTGCCGTCACTCTCTCTCGGCGGCGGTATCACGACCAACTACTACAAGAATCTCTCTCAGAAAGGGCAGTACGACGGTTTTGCATCGCAGTTTCGCAACAACCGAGGCGAATACCTCGCACTGACCCTCTCTATACCT
>CAVKZC010000056.1:0-15156 GCA_963660455.1 Sphaerochaetaceae bacterium
CCGTGAGTTCATGCGCGATGTATTGACCGATTACAATGTGGTGGAAGCCATCAACGGCGAGGATGCCTGGCAGAAAATCCAAGAGCATCGTCCCGACGTAATCCTCAGCGATGTCATGATGCCCGTGATGGACGGCAACGACCTGTGCAAGCTCGTCAAGGGCACGCCCGAGACAGCCACCATCCCCTTCGTCATGCTCACCGCCCGACTGGCACAGGAACACAAGATCGAGGGAATGGAGAATGGTGCCGACGACTACATCACCAAGCCCTTCGACGTGGACATGCTCAACCTTCGCATCAAGAGTCTGCTCAGACTCTCTGGCTCCCCCGCGCCCTCCGACGACAAGGAGGTGGCAACCGAGGAGTACACCCTCAGCGAGAACGACAAGAAATTCATCAAGGCTGTGGATGACTACATCCAGGAAAACTTAAGCAACGCCGAGACATCGGTGGAGAGCATGAGTGCCCACCTCTTCATCTCCCGAGTGCAGCTCTACAAGCGCATGGTCTCCCTGACTGGTACCACCCCGTCGGAGTATTTGCGAGCCAAGCGCATCAAGCACGCGGCGGAGCTTCTGCACTCTGGCGACTACTCCGTGAGCGAGATTGCCTACCGTGTCGGCTTCAACAATCCGCGCTATTTCTCCAAGTATTTCCAGGAGGCATACGGCATGACACCCTCCCAATACAAGAAGAAAAAGCCCTGATAAATGCTGATTTCGGGGTTAGTTAACATTTTATGCCTATAAAAAAAACAAATTGTATGACATGTTACAGAAATTATGCCTATCTTTGCGGCATAAATTTCTGTTAAACATGAGACCAACTAAAAAATTACTGTTTTCAGCAATGCTGCTCATGGGAGCCACAGGTGCCATGGCAGCCGGATTCAACCAAGATGGTAACTATCTTACCGTCCAGTTAAAACAACATCAGGGCAACGGACCTGCAATGGTTCGCCTCCAGGTGGTGAGCGACAAGATTGTACGCGTGCAGGCAACTGCCGAGCAGTCTTTCAAGAACAAGCAGAGCCTCATCATCGTGCCCCAGACCAGCAAGGCTAATTATAAGGTGGAGGAGCAGGGCGACAACCTCGTCATCACCACCGCCGCCATGCGTGCCGTGCTGAGCGAGACCACCGGTCACATCACCTTCTACGACCTCAAGGGCAACGTGCTGCTCAACGAGGTGGCACAGGGCGGCAAGACCTTCAAGCCCTTCACCGTGCCCGACTATGAGATGGGTGTGGATATCGCCAAGGTGCCCGAGGCGCAGAAGCACGGATGGTCATGGAACGCTGTCTTCGACTCTCCCGACAACGAGGCATTCTATGGCCTCGGTCAGCACCAGAGTGAGGAACTCAACATGAAGGGCAAGAACGAAGACCTCTTCCAGTACAACACCAAGGTGAGCGTGCCCTTCGTGGTTTCCAACAAGAACTACGGTATCCTCTGGGATTCCTATTCCTTCTGCCGCTGGGGCAAGCCCGACGACTACCTGCAGCTCAACCGTGCCTTCAAACTCTATGACAAGGACGGTAAGGCTGGTCAGCTCACGGGTACATACGTAGACAAGAACGGACAGAAGATCGTGCGTGGCGAGGACAGCATCTACTTCGAGTATGCCATGCCCGAGGCTTCCGAACTCTGCAAGAAGACCGACAACGGCGGCATCCAGAACCTGCCCAAGGGCTTTGCCCTGAACGGTTCGAAGGTGGTGTACGAGGGTTATGTGGAGGCTCCCACCAACAGCTTCTACCAGTTTGTCCTCTACTATGCCGGTTACATGAAGATCTATATCGACGGCAAACTCGTCGTGCCCGAGCGTTGGCGCACGGCATGGAACCCCAACTCCTATAAGTTTGAGACGGCCATCCAGAAGGGTGTGAAGACACCTATCCGCATCGAGTGGCAACCCGATGGCGACGTGTCATACTGCGGTCTGCGTGTGGCTGCTCCCCGCTCAGAGGCAGAGAAGAACCAGTTGAGCATCTGGAGCGAGATGTCGCCCGACATGGACTACTACTTCATCGCCGGTCAGAACACCGATGACGTGATTTCCGGCTACCGCACCCTGACGGGCAAGGCTCCCGTTTATCCCAAGTGGGTGCTCGGTTTCTGGCAGAGCCGTGAGCGCTACCAGAGCAGCGAGGACATCGAGAGCAACCTGAAGAAATTCCGCGACCTCCACATCCCTGTGGACAACATCGTACAGGACTGGAACTACTGGCCCATTGACGCATGGGGTTGCCACAACTTCGAGTCGGCACGCTATCCCAACCCACAGGCCATGCTCGACAGCGTACACAGCATGCACGGCCGTTTCATGATTTCCGTATGGCCTAAGTTCTACGACTCTACCAAGAACTATAAGGAACTCGACAGCAAGGGCTGGATGTATCACCAGGCCATCACCGACGACATCCACGACTGGCTCGGCTACCGTGGTTCGTTCTACGATGCCTACGATGCAGGGGCAAGAAAGATGTTCTGGCGCCAGATGGACGAGAATCTCTATACGAAGTACAACCAGGGCATCGATGCCTGGTGGATGGATGCCTCCGAGCCTAACGTGCGCGACTGTACCCCGATGTGGTATCGCAAAGCACTCTGCGGTCCTACCGCCCTCGGTACTTCTACCGAATACTTCAATGCCTACAGCATCGTGAACGCTGACGCCATCTACAATGGTCAGCGCTCAGTGAACCCCAACCAGCGTGTGTTCCTCTTGACCCGTTCCGGTTTTGCCGGCGAGCAACGTTACAGCACCGCCACATGGTCGGGCGATATCGCCACCCGTTGGGAGGATATGCGTGCGCAGATGACGGCAGGTTTGAACCTCTCCCTGGCAGGTCATCCTTTCTGGGGTATGGACCAGGGTGGTTTCTGTGTGGAAAACCGCTATGTAGCAGCCCAGCAGGAGTTTGACAAGACTGGCAACGAGAATGCCGACCTGAAGGAATGGCGCGAGTTGCAGACACGCTGGAACCAGTTCGGTTGCTTCGTGCCCCTCTACCGCACCCACGGCCAGTGGCCTACCCGTGAGGTATGGAACATCGCTCCAGCCGACCACAAGGCTTACCAGACCATCGTGGCATACGACAAATTGCGCTACCGCCTGATGCCTTACCTCTACAGTATGGCGGGTATGGTTCACCTCAAGGACTACACCATGATGCGTGCCCTCGTGATGGACTTCAACGGCGACGACAACATCTACGACATCAAGGACCAGTGGATGTTCGGTTCTGCCCTGATGGCTTGTCCGGTGGGCGAGTACCAGAAGTACACCCGCGATGTCTATCTGCCCAAGCAGAAGGGCTGGTACGACTTCTATACAGGCAAGTACTATGCCGGCGGACAGACCATCGTGGCTGATGCTCCATACGAGAAGATACCCGTCTTCGTGCCCGAGGGAGCCATCCTCCCCGTAGGTCCCGAGATGGAGTGGAGCGACCAGAAGAAGGCTGAGCTTATCGACCTCTACGTCTATGCAGGCAAGGACGGCCAGTTCACCATCTACGAGGATGAGGGTACCAACTACAACTACGAGAAGGGCAAGTATGCCACCTTCGACATCAAGTACAACGACGCACAGAAGACCGTCACTATCGGCGACCGCAAGGGTTCGTTCGACGGTATGCTGCAGAGTCGCCGCTTCAATGTCATTCTCGTGAATGCTGCCAACAACCAAGGCGTCAACCTCGCCAAGTCGCCCAAGGGCAAGATGGTGAAGTATGCCGGCAAGCAGGTAACCGTAAAACTCAAGTGACATGAAATCCAAGTGATATGAAGAAAATCGTAGTATTAGCTGCAATCATATTGGGCGCTCAGTCTCTGAGCGCCCGCGAACGCCAGTCCTTTGATAAGGGCTGGCTTTTTACGCTCGCTGATTCGGCGGGCATGGAGAAGAATGCCTATGCCGACAAGGCTTGGCGCGCACTCGACCTGCCCCACGACTGGGCCATCGAGGGCGACTTCCAGCCTACGCATCCGTCAGGAGCCAGTGGCGGTGCCCTTCCCGGTGGAACTGGATGGTACCGTAAGCATTTCACGGTCGACCCCAAAGACAAGTACGAGCGCTATACGCTTACCTTCGACGGCGTGTACATGAACTCTACCGTCTATCTCAACGGGCACAAACTCGGTACGCGCCCCTATGGCTACAGCACGTTCGAGTACGACCTTACACCTTATATTAATAAGAAGGGTGACAACGTGCTGGCCGTGAAGGTGGACAACAGCGACCAGCCCAACAGCCGTTGGTATTCGGGTTGCGGCATCTATCGCCACGTGTGGCTCACCAAGACACCCAAGAATGCATACATTGCCCAGTGGGGACAGTATGTCAGCACTACACCGCAAGGCGAGGTGAAAGTGAAGGTCGACTTCAATATGAATACCAAGCACAAGGTGAAGGTCATCATCCGTAACACCATTCTCGATGCCGCCGGAAAAGTGGTGGCGAAGAGTGAGGGTGGCGAGAAACAAAGCCTACGGGTGAAGAATCCACACCTTTGGGGCATAGGAGACGGCTATCTCTACACCGTGAAGAGCGAACTGGTAGTGAACGGCAAGGCGGTGGACTCCGAGACAACCACTACGGGCTTTCGCGACGTGAAGTTTGATGCCAAGAAGGGCTTTTCGCTCAATGGCAAAAGCATGAAGATAAACGGTGTCTGCGAACACCATGACTTCGGTTGTCTGGGTGCTGCCCTCAATGAGGATGCGCTCCACCGCAAACTCGTCATGCTCCGCGACATGGGCGTGAACGCCGTGCGCTGCAGTCATAACCCGCCAGCCCCCGAACTTCTGAATATGTGCGACTCCATGGGACTGCTGGTGATGGACGAGAGTTTTGATATGTGGCGCCGCAAGAAGTCGCAGAACGACTATGCGCGCTTCTTCGACGAGTGGCACAAGCGTGACCTCGCCGACCTGGTGAAACGCGACCGCAACCATCCCTCTGTCTTCATGTGGAGCATAGGAAACGAGGTTCTCGAACAGTGGTCGGATGCAGCGGCAGATACGCTCAGTCTGGAACAGGCCAACCTCATCCTCAATGCAGGGCATGATGCCTCCACCTTGGCACAGGGCGACGAACTGAGCGTCAACTCGCTGCTTACGCAGCATCTGGCAGAGATAGTGAAGGAGTACGACCCTTGTGGCACGCGTCCCGTCACCGCCGGTTGTAACGAACCTGACCCGAAGAACCACCTCTTCAAGAGTGGGGCTATCGACGTGATAGGCTTCAACTATCACCACCAGTGGGCGAAGGACGTGCCGCAGAATTTCCCCGGCAAGCCGTTCATCTTCTCCGAGAGTGTGTCGGCACTGCAGACGCGAGGCTTCTACAAGATGCCGAGCGACAGCATTACCGCTGCCCCCAAAGAGTGGTGGCTGCCCTATACCGACCCCTCCTACATGTGCTCGGCCTACGACAATATGCATGCTTCCTGGAGCAGTACGCACGAGGAGACATGGGACGTGGTGAAGCACAACGACTTCGTGGGTGGCCAGTTTATCTGGACGGGCTTCGACTATATAGGCGAGCCTACTCCCTATGCCTATCCTGCACGCAGCAGCTACTTCGGCATCATAGACCTTGCCGGTCTGCCCAAGGACAGCTACTATATGTATCAGAGCGAGTGGACCGACAAGGATGTGCTCCATCTCTTCCCCCACTGGAACTGGGTACACGGCCAGGACATCGACATGTGGTGCTACTACAACCATGCCGACGAGGTGGAACTCTTTGTCAATGGCAAGAGCCAGGGCGTGCGCAAGAAGAATGTGTACGGAGCGGCCAACGACGGCAAGGAATACGAAAAATGTACCGAGTATCATGTAATGTGGCGCGTGAAGTATGAGCCGGGTGAGGTGAAGGTCATTGCCCGCAAGGACGGCAAGAAGGTGGGCGAACAGGTAATCAAGACCGCCGGTGCTCCCCATCATATCGTGCTGAAGAAAACCTACCAGGGAACCTTGGCTTACGGCGACGCTACGCCTACCACCTTCGTGGAGGTAGATGTGGTAGACAAGGACGGCAATCTTTGTCCCAATGCAGAGAACCAGATATTCTTCTCGGTAGAAGGAAGTAATGACGCTACAGCTGGTGGCCCTGTCATCCTGGGCGTGGACAACGGTTGCCAGACATCGCTCGAACGCTTCCAGGACAACAAGCGGAAGGCTTTCTTCGGAAAGTGTGTCGTGGTGCTCAAGGGCAAGGGTACACTTACCGCAAGGGCGGTAGACCTCAAGGAGGCAAATGTAGTATTGTAGGCGCAATGATTTTTTACAGAAGGCGTGTTTAAGAATGCGCCTAAAAAAATAAAGCGGTTGGCACTCTTGCCAACCGCTTTGGTGTTAGATCATCAGGCTTGCTTTTATCATCTTATACTTTTTAGTCTCGTTATCCTTACTTCAAATCTTTTTTTACGCTTACTTGTGTTTTGTCAGACATCTTATTTAATATGCACATTTCCTGATTACTTTTGCAAAGGTAACGAAATAAGTGGAAACCGCGTTGTAAAATTAGAAAGTTTCTGATTTTACTCTTGTGATATTGGAAATTTTATGCCGAAAATATACAAAAAAAACTATAAAAGTGTAGAGAGTTTTTCGCTTGTCTGTCTATTATTAGAAGTTTTTTTTATACCTTTGCGTAGAATTTGAAAAAGCTCCATTGTAGCGAGTAGAATATGAATTTATACGAACACTATTTCAATATCATCGTGCAGAGCGCCGGTACGCTTTACTGGACCATTGCCGTGCTCTTGATATTCCTGAAGGTTCCCCTTACGGAAGCGTATCTGCCGTACCGTAAGTCGAAATACTTTCTGGCCGCTACCTATTTTATAATGGGGGTTAATATCTTCATCTGGCTTGGCTTCTTTTCCGGCAACTGGGTTCACCGCAATCCCTATGTCATGTGTCTGGATGTATGCCTGTTTTATCTGGCGGCCATCTTCTTCGGTTGCTCTTTCTGCAACTTGCTGGACAGTCATTACCTTACGCCGAGGCGTATCGTCAAGGACTTGTTCTTGTGGCTGGGCACATCGCTGCTGTTGATAGTGTCTCAGGTGGAGGGCTTGCCGGTGTGGGGAAGGTGGACTCTCATCATTCTCTCTCTGCTTCTGTTCCTGGAGGTTATCGTCAAGTACATCTACCGTTTCCACAAACTCTATGCACACAAGAAGCAGTTGCTCGACGACTACTTTCCGGAAGACATGCAGCGTTTCATGTCTTGGCTGAAGAAGAGTCTGTACTTTACGCTACTGTATGCCGTCTTTGCGCTGCTTACCGTCTATTTGGGTATAGGGTTCAACTTTGCGTTCCAGGCTTATGCCATCATAGGCAATCTCTATATTGCCATCAGTTTTGTCAACTATGCTGCGCAGTATGGCAGGATAGTCCTTGCCGAGGAAAAACCGGCGGAAGAGAAAGCGACGGAAGATGACGGACTGGACAGGAACGACGAGATGGACAACTACGAGCAGCTCTTCGGCAAAAGGCTGGAGCAGTGGGTTGATGAGAAGAAGTACCTCGTTCCGCAGTTTACCATCGACGAACTGGCTGGTGATTTGGGTACAAACAAGCTCTACATGTCGCGCTACATCAACCAGAAATACAATGCCAACTTCAGTAGTTGGGTAACCTCTCTGCGTATAGAGGAGGCCAAGAAGTTCATGCTGATGCATCCCAATATCAAGCAGGAAGAGGTGGCTCTCCATTCCGGATTCTCTTCTTCATCCTATTTCTCCAAGGTGTTCTCGCGCGTGGAGGGCATGACTCCCGTCCGTTGGCGCAAGGAACAGGAAGGGAGCGAATGACATCATGAGTAGTTAAACCTCCCGCCTGAACATTATACGCGTGTTGTCGATGTTCTTGCTTTGCCACGGAAACTGTTTCCTGCCAGTGCCGACTCGCAGGTGAGGCAGAGCTGTTCTGAGGCTGTATGATGGCTGAAGGCTTCCGTCATGGCGCATGCCCTGGGCGAGTCGAGTATCTCTTCGAGCGACTGGCTCAGCAGGTTGCCCAGGACAACGTCTCCGTTGTGGTCGAGGCAGCACGGCACCACACTCCCGTCGGCCAGAATACCTATTTGTTTCTTCAGAGCCTTGCAGAAGAGCTGTACTTTTCTGCCTTTTTCTTCCTTTGTCTTGGTTGGTGTCGTTTCAGCTTCCTTGGTTGAGGCTGTCTCCTTTACCTTTGTCAGTGCCGCTTCTGCATCCGGCCATTCGAACTTCCTGTCAAACTCCAGATACAGGTTGGGGCACAGTTGATACCCGTCGGGCCGTACCTTCCACGGCTGCGGTACGTGCTGCTCCATGAGGTGCATCACACGTTCGTTCTCCTTCTCGCGTCCTCCTTGGTTCCATAGGCGCAGTACCATGCAGGTGCCAGCCTGGGCTGCCTTGATGGAGAAGTCCATCACCTCGTCCATATAGCTGTCGAGATTGCCCTTGGCATTACTCTCGTGCGAATGGAGCGAGAGTTGTATTTTGTGGGGCAGCGCATTCAGAAGTTCGCGGCAGCGGTGCAGCAAGGTGCCGTTGGAGGTGAGCACGGTCTTGAATCCCTTTAGGCGTGCCGTTTCGACAAACTGGGGCAGGAGAGGGTGGAGCGTCGGCTCGCCCATCAGGTGGAAGTAGAGAAAGCATGCCTTGCCCCTCATCTTGTCGGTGAGCAGGTCAAACTCCTCTGCCGTCATCTGTCTCCTTGCACGGTGGTGCTTGGGACAGAAATGGCAGTCGAGGTTGCATGTATTGGTTATCTCTATGTAACAGCGGTCTATCATCAGGCTGCAAAAGTAGCCAACTTCCGTGTGTTCTCCAAACTTCACATGTTAATGTGAGTTAACGTGAGAGGGCGGAAACGGTTATCTTCTCCAGTACGATGGCAGGGTCGTGGGGAATGAAGGTCACGGTATGGATGCCGTCGGGTGTGGGTGAGAGCGTGATGTCCACTGCCTTGTCGATGACACGGCGTGCCACGGTGGGGTAGTAGACGGTGTAGATATTCTCCGGTTTCTCGTTCAGGTTCCCGTTGAAGTTGACCGTTATGGCGGGTTGCCCGTCTATCTGGATGCCGTATGTCATGCCCCCCTTGTTCAGGTAGTCGAGTGTCGACTTGGTGATGATGTGCAGGGTGGCCTTGGTGTCTCCTTCCGCCTTCATGCGGAAACGGTAGCTGATGCTGGCTCCCTTCACGCTCTGGGTGTAGGGCATGAGCGTCATGCCGCCCAGGCTCTTGCCCATGAAGGGAATCTCGGTCCACCGGGCCTCACCGTCGGTCTTGCTGCTGTAGTGGGGCGCTTCTATCTCCACCCTGCCGTCACTGCTCTCCACGACGGCATCTGCAGCCACCCTGTAGAGCATGGGGCACGTGTCTTTGGCAAAATCGTCGTTCCAACTGGTGTAGCCTATGTGCTTCTGTGTCATCATGCCGTTCCACTTTCCACCGGACATCGTATGGTTGTAGTAGGCGCAGAGCAGTGAGTCGCGCCTGAAAAGCCGTTCACACTCGTCGGCCCAGAGGTTGGCGCGACGGTCGGACAGACGGTACAACTCATGGTTGCGTGCCTGTGCGTAGTACATCTGGTGGAGGTTGCTCATCACCTCTATGGGGAAGAGAATCAACTGGCGGTAGGCATCGTGGTATTCCGACGGCATACTGTTGTACTGGCGCAAGGCATCAGCTTCGAGCTTCAGGTAGCCGTTGACAACGGTCTGCCATTCGCCCCGTTCCAGACTGTACGTGTCCTTGTCCAGCATCTCGGCGGTACACCGCCCGTTGTACTGGCAGCAGAGGTTGAGTATGCGTGCAGCCTCGTCGGCCTGTGACTCGCCAAACTGTTCTGCGCAGAAGGTGCGTGTATGGGCGGTGATGTCGGCAGCGGTGTACTTGTGTGGGTTCCATGCCATGTCCATAAACTGACTGATGGGGTATTCCATGGGCTTGAGGTCGCCCACGTTCAGTATCCACAGACGGTCAATGCCGTTGTCGTATGCCAGGGTGAGTTGCTCCCAGGGGTTCTGCACAGGTGTGGCATTCAGAAACTTCGAGTTGCGCGGTGCCCCAACATAGTCTACGTGGTAGTACAGTCCCCATCCTCCTTTTCGCTTGCGTTCCTGTGGTGTAGGCACACGCCGCACGTTGCCCCAGTTGTCGTCGCAGAGCAGCAGTGTCACGTCATCGGGCACCTTCATGCCCTTGTCGTAGTAGTCGAGCACTTCCTTGTAGAGTGCCCATACCTGTGGCGTCTCTTGAGCGGGACGGCCCGTTACGTCACTTATTATCTTGCGCTGGTCGGCTATGATGTCGGTCATGAGTCGTGTGTCGGCTTTCTCGCTCATGGCTTCGTCGCCGTCGCCCCTCATGCCTATCGTCACGATCTGTTCTGTTTCTTTCATGCGCTCTATGCCCTCGTGGAAGAATTTCTGCAGTCCGGCTTTGTTCTTGCGGTAGTTCCATGCTCCCCATTGTGCCCTGTGGCGTGCGTATTCCTGGTGGTTGCGTGCCATGGGCTCGTGGTGTGAGGTGCCCATGATGATGCCCATCTCGTTGGCGGTCTGCTCGTTCTGCGGGTCATCGGCATAGAAAGCCCATCCCCACATGGCGGGCCACATCATGTTGCCCTTCAGCCGCAGTATCAGTTCGAACACGCGTTGGTAGAAACGGTGGTCGCCATAGTCGGTGCCGTAGGTGTTCTTTACCCAGGAGGTGAGGCAGGGTGCCTCGTCGTTGATAAAGATGCCACGGTAGCGCACGGCCGGTTCGCCATCGGTGTAGACTCCGCGGTTGGCATAGATGGAGTCGTGGTGCTGTACGGGCACGTCGGCCCAGTCGTACCACGGCGACATGCCCATCTGTCGCGACAGTTCGTAGATGCCGTAGATGGTGCCCCGCTGGTCGCTGCCGGCTATGACGAGCTGGTGGTCTATGGTGGTGATGATGTACTGCTCGCGCTTGCCCTTGAGGGTGCGCAGTTCTGCACCGTGCTGTTTTACCAACCGGTCGATGGTGGCCGAGTGGCCTATGGTACCAATGACGATGTGGGCATGGCTTTTGTCGGCTGTGGTTGTTGCCTGACATCCGCTCACGCGCTGCAGGTCCTTGACGAGGGCTTGTGTGGCATAGCCGACGCCGGGGCTGTCGGCTGGGTCCTGGTAAATGACAGTCTTGTTGGCTGGGTTCAGCAGCAGGTCGCCCTTTGTGAACGACACGAAGCGGTCGGCAGCCTGTGTGCAGGCGGCGAGGGCCAGCATGGTTGCGAACAGTGAATTCCTTTTTCTTCTGTTGTGGGTCAGCATATTTTTTGTATATTTGGCGTGTTCTAAAAATTCCACGCATTGTTAAATTTCTTCTTTTGACGGATTGCTCTTTGTGTCTTTTTGATTTTATCCGGCATCTTTTTCTTTCTCTTTCAGTCGTATAGCCCGCTATACTCCTTCAAGAAGAAAGAAAAATCTGCTCGGCTAAAATGCAAAAATCCTACAAAGGTAATTTTTAGAACCCGCCATTTAGGTTTCCAGTTGCAAAGATAAAGTTTTTCTACTAAAAACTATGCTGCGTATGTTGCAGAAGAATTTGTTTTTGTTGCATAAAAAGAGGGCGTGCCGTTTGTCACGCCCTATAGTGTATGTTGTTTATCTTGCTCATTTTCAGATGTTTTTAGTATAAATGCTCGCCTCAGCAGGATATCGGTTGCTTTATTTCCCCAGGAATTTCTTGTTCACATAGTCGTTCAAGCGTTCCCGGTAGCTGTCGCCTATCGGGATTTCCTTGCCGTTGTCCAGCACCACGCGGTTCTTCTGTATCTCGGCGATGTGGCGCAGGTTGATGACATACGACTTGTGGATGCGCATAAACTCCTTGTCGGCAAGGCGCTCCTCCATCTTCTTCATGCTGAAGAGCACGACGATGGATTTGGGTTGAACGATTCCGGTCATCCTATTGTCGGAAGGTCTGTTGGGTGCTGAGGCCAGATGGATGCGCAGGTATTCCGCCATGCCCTCCACATAGAGAATGTCGTGTGCAAGGATGCGCACTACTTTGTATTCGGTCTTCAGGAAGAGGGCATCGTCCTCATCCACAGGTGATAGACTTGCCGTGTGCAGCAAGTCATATTGGCGTTTCACCTTGTCGGCGGCACGCAGGATGTCACTCATGCCAAACGGTTTGAGCAAGTAGTCGATGGCATCCACCTTGTAGCCCTCGACGGCATACTCCTGGTAGGCTGTGGTGAAGACCACCATGGGCGGATGGTTCAGTGATCGCACGAAGTCCAGTCCGTTCAGGTCGGGCATATTGATGTCGATGAAGAGGGCATCCACATCTTTCTCGCTCAATATGTTCATCGCATCGAGCGCACTCTGGCAACTGTCCACCAGTTCGAAGAAAGGCACCTTCTTCAGGTAGGTAGCCAACTGGCGGAGCGCCAAAGGCTCATCGTCTATTGCAAGTATTCGTATCATAGTTCTTGGCTTTTATTTTGCTACCGGCTGTATTGGGAGCCGCAGCAGTACTCGGTATTCCTTGTCGTCCGAATCAATGCGCAGGTTGTAGCCGTCCTTTCCGTAGATAAGCTGGAGGCGCTTTTGGGCATTCACGAGTCCCACACCTCCATGCCTGTCTTCGGCAACTGGCTTCCGGCTGTTGTTGCATAGAAACTCCACCTCACGGGAAACCTCATCCACCCTTACGCTCACCTCGATGAAGGAGGCATTCTGGTAGCTCACCCCATGCTTGAAGGCATTCTCCACAAAGGTGATGAGGAGCATCGAAGGCAACTCGATGTGCATGGAACCGGCACGTGTAGCGTCGTCATCCGAACTGTTTTGCGGCAAGGAGATGGAGATGCGTACCTTGTCGGTATAGCGGATGCGCATCAGTTCGATGTAATTGGTGATGAAGTCCAGTTCCTTCTGTAGCGGTGCCATCGACTTGTTACCCTCATAGAGCACGTAGCGCATCATCTTCGACAATACCTCTATAGTATATTTTGCCTGCTCGGGGTCTATGTCTACCAGGGCATGGATGTTGTTGAGCGTGTTCATGAAGAAGTGGGGGTTAATCTGATATTTCAGATAAGCCAACTGGTTGGTGAGGTTCTCGCGCTCCAGTTCCTTCATCCGCTTGCGGTCGTCCTGCGACTTGAAGTATGATTTTACTCCGATGTTCAGTCCCAGCAACAGTATCATAATGATGAAAGCCACCGAGTCTTGACCGCCGAAGATGCGGGGTGGCTCATGGTCGTCAGGCTTTTTGTTGGTGTCGGGATTCCTGTTGACATCGGGTTTCCTGTTGACATCGGGCTTTCCGTTGAAGTCTGGCGTTCCCGGTCTCATCGGCGGATTCCTCATCTGTGGATTCCCCATGCCCGGAGGACCAGGGTCAGGTCCTCTGTTCTCATCCATGGTTCTTTCTTGTCGTGGCTCTCTTGCTTGATGAACCATTTTTACTTCCGTTCCGGGCTTCTTCCGTTCCGGTATAGGCTTTGGCCGGTGAGGTCGTCCGTAGACCTGAAACAGGGTGAAGGCAACTATGAGGGCGAATACGGCGATACCGTATGCCCACTTGCGGTTGCGGTACACCAGCAGAGGGGCTATCAGAAAATTGTGGACGAAGAAGGTGATGAAGAACATCGCCAGCAGTCCCCATGCACTCACCACCCCCATCCAGTCGGGTGACGAGGATAGGGTGCCGGTTGGTGTTTGTGCCTCACCGTCGGATGCTGTGGTAAAGAACTCGCCCACGAACATTGACGCCACAGGTGCTGCAAACAGTATTGCCCACAACACTGCGTAGAGAATGATTTCCGATTTCTTCTGTCCCTTGACCATGGTCTGAATGTATTGTCCCACTCCCGGGGATTTTCCGTCGTAGACGGATGTTTTTAGTATGCGAGTAAAATGTTTCAATATAAGCTATAACGTTAAAGATTGGTTTTTATTATTTGTCAACAAGACAACTTGGTGTTGTTGTTTCATTGATATTGCAAAGGTATTACCATCTTTTGATGCAGACAATTTTATTCAACGAACACTCCTTTTCTTTCGACCAATCGGAAAGAAGCGGAATGCCCGTAGTGTTTTTCTCATGGTGGTTGACGGCGGATGTCGATTGATGGCGGATGGTATTATTCCCAAACGGACAATCGCCTGCCACTGCATTAGACGTGCTGTGGCAGGCGATTGCTTGCGTTGTGAATGTTGTTTAGTTTCATGACTCTACCTTCCAGTCGGTGATGTTCCCTTGTGTGGAGTCGAAGTTGATGCCCACCTTGGTGACGGGCTTGCCGCAGAGGGCGAACCGCTGGCGGTAGTCCTTCAGGTCAATCTGTCGCATGGCGGTCTGCGCATCCTTGTTCAGCTTCAGTTCGATGATGTAGAGGTCGGTGCGGGTGAGCAGTACGATGTCCACCCTTCCTTTGGGCGTATGAACCTCTACATCTACCAGATAGGCGGTGAGGAGCGAGAAGATGATGAAGAGCATCTGTTGGTAGTGCCCCTCGTAGTTCTTGACGTTGCAGTAGGGCACCGTGCCGAGGAAATCCTGCAGCAGTTGCAGTGCACCGTCCATGTCCTGCTTGTCGAGAGCCTGGGCTATGCGGCGTGCAGTGTTGGTAGTGGCCAGTGTGTTTTGGGTCACGTATGAGGGGATGAGCGCCTTGGTCAGTCCCACCTTCACCTCCTTGTTTGGCACGTCGAGGGTATAGTAGTTGTAGTCGCGGTTGTAGTCCTTGATGGTAATGTAACCACTCTGGTAGAGCAAGGGCATGATGGTAGGCATGTTCTCCGTGGGGGCGTCAAACTCACTCTCGTCTGCTTCCACCCGGCAGATGTCGGTGGGTAGGACCCCAAACTTGCGCATCATGTTGATAAGGTAAGTGGGTGTGCCTGATGTGAACCAGTAGGCACCCAGTTCCCGTTTGGCAAAACAGTTGAGCAGACTGTACGGATTAAATACATCGGGCGACATCTTGGAGAAATGGTAGCCGTCGTATTGCTCCTTGAGCTTGGCGATGGTTACCTCCTTCGTATATTCCAGAGTCTTGGTCAGCATTTCGATATCCTCATCCATCTGCGTGAGCAGCTCTTCTTTGGTAATGCCGCAGATGCCGGCATACTCATCGTCCATGGAGATGTTGG
>CAVKZC010000057.1:0-15130 GCA_963660455.1 Sphaerochaetaceae bacterium
CATAGTCATTGGTCAAAATACACCGATAAGTGTATTCGCCTTCCCAAATGTCAAGGTCGCCGTCCATGCGCCTCTGCCTCTGTATGACAAGACGATATGGCTTTCCCTTCCATTTCTCAACAAGGATGGAATTCAGTTCGAACTCGATGCCGTTGATTTCCTCTATCTTCCAGCCTGTCAATGCAAACATTGAGTCGTAGAGGGAAGAGCACCTGTTGGCACGGATATAGAAATGTCTGCAATGTGCCTCAACCATATCAACGATTTCCTCCGAGCATGAGCCACAGTCCATACGGGCACGAGATATACTTATCCCATAGGACTCCAGTCTTTTGAAAATTCTCTCAAGTGTATCCTTCTGGTTGAAACGCACGTTGGTGTTGCCATCCCTGTTCTCGATTCCAACTATCATGTCGTCAATGACCGCAACGCCAGGACCATACCCCAAGAACTTCTTGTAGGTGGGCTTGGCGTCATACTTTTCTGTTTCAATGAACTGATGGTCGAAATCAATGTCGTATTCTTGATTGGCTTTCAGTCCGCCTGTTGCAAGCAACGCTTTGATCAACAGATTGTTCATTGTGTCTGCCGTATTGAAGTCGTATTGTTTGCCGGAAGCTGATGTGTATGTAATATTGTCAACGGTCAGTTCTTCTATAGCGCGCAGTATTGTGTCTGCGCTGCACGTGCGAAGGGTTGGGTGCAAGGACAGGTGCTTCATCAAGTGGGTTGTCACATCTTCGACACATGAGCCGCCACAGAAATATACGCACATCAAGGAACGGAGTATCTCGCTGTATTGATAACCGTAGAATTTGCTGCGCAGTCCCAAGGTTGAGTCTATCGTTTGGGACAAAAGAGCATTAAATTGCTCCATGATTGCAAATATTCCCCCAAAAGGAGTGAGTTTCTCAGATTTTATTTGTACTTTTGCCATGTCATTCAGAATTTTGTTTGTTTTTAATTGCAGCACTAAGATAAGTGAAATTTCTGACATGGCAAAATCCTGGACAACTTTTTGTTGTCCAGGTGCTTATAAAAATATTAAATTATAGTGTTGCGGAATTTAGGGAAAAGATCAGCAAACCCTAACAAAGCGCTTCCTTAACAGTCAAGGAAGCGCTTCGTTAACCCCTAATAAAGCGCTTCGTTAACCCCTAATAAAGCGCTTCGTTAGCAGTTAAGGAAGCGCTTCATGAGAGTTCGCAAAAACGCTTCAACCTTTACGATGTATACGTTGAAACAAAAATTCATACAAAAAGCCGACTTTACCCCTCTGAGATTCCAATAATTCGAAGCAGAAAATAACTGCTGCAAAATACTGCAGAAATAGAGCAAGTTATTAATTCATTGTAAATCAAGACCATACATTTTTAACAAAGAAACTGCGTGTTTTATTCAGTCTATAGTCGTACGACTATACAGTCTATAGTCGTACGACTATGCTCACTATAGTTGTACAACTAAGCAACACATAGTTGTACAACATGGCATCCTATAAACGTCAATTTACTGCCATAGTTGTACAACTATAGCACGATTAGCTGCCTGTCATTCAGTTTTGACGGTAGAAACGGAGAGAAAACATGCCTTTTCTTCTCCTATATGACAAGTTTTTCGTTGCAGAGATTTTTGATAAACAAAATTGACAACGCCTTACTTGTTGGTACTATGATATGCTATCAGTCCTTCCATGGGCGAGGCAAGCACTTTGTGCATACGGAAGCAAGCATCGTGGAGAAAGAGCGGTTCGTAGCAGGGACGGAAATGATAGGCCACACTACCTACAAGACCGAGAGGAATAGGCTGGCCATCAGACTGCGGTTGCCACACGCCCTTGTCCCTATATATATTATATAAGGTGTAGATACGGTCATGAAAGTCGGAGAAGACTCCTTCGATGGCCGCGCGCAACAGAGAACGGGCTGCAGTGAGAGAGGAATCGGCAGAGGGTTCATCTGCTGCCTGCAACTGTTGTAAGGCAAAGGGGGCAAGCGAAGCAAGGAAGCGGTTGGCGAACGGCTGTCGGTACACCTTATTTATAATAGTGGGCAGGTCGAGTCCAGTCTGTTCCGTAAAGACATGCTGCAGCGTAAAGGTGTCGGGACAGGTAAAGAGCAGACGGATGAGCCGCTTGCCTATCTCTACCCCACTCCCCTCGTCACCAATGATATAGCCGAGGCAGGGCAGTCCGGGTATGAGGTGCTCGCCGTCATAAAAACAGCAGTTGGAGCCTGTGCCGAGGATTGCCGCCATGCCCTGCTGCCTGCCGAAGAGGGCACGCGCCGCACCGAGCATATCGCTCTCGGCATGCACCTGAGCCGTGCCGAGCGTGCGGCTCAGCACATTCTCCATACGTTCCTTCACGCTGGGGATTACGCCACTGCCATAGAAATGGACGGCATCGGGCGGGCATGGCAGATGGAGCTGGGCGCGCAGCACCTGCTCTATTTCTTCATCGGAAAGGACAACAGGACTGAGGCCTGTCGTTTTCTGCCGCAACACGACTTCCCCACTGTCATTCACAAGTGCCCAGTCGGCCTTCGTTCCTCCACTGTCACAAAGTAGTATACTTGCCATCGTTCTGTCGCTTTATGGTTTATTTACTGCAAAATTAATCATTTTATCTTTTACGGCGGCATCACAGGAGGCATTAATGCAAAAAAGGCATTGTTATTTTTGCTTTTTCCTTGCTTTTTAGTAACTTTGCACGCAAAACGTAACAAGAATGAGAAAGAAACTATCCCTTATCCTGATACTCCTGCTCGCCGTATGCATGCCGGGGCATGCCGTGCTGAAGGAGGCCAACCTCGACACTACGCTCTACATGCTGCGCACCGAGCTGACACAGTATCACCTCGAGTTTGAGAAACAGAACCAGCAGGCCAAGCAGCAACAGCAAGCCCTCATCGAGGACCTGCTGAGCATCATGAAGCAGGCAGACCAGAACTCACTGATGCTCTACTCGCAAAGGAGCGGCTACATCTTCGACATGACGTATGCCTGCCATGAGGCCACGGAGCAGTTTCACAAGTTCAAGACGAAGGCGGCGCCCTTCCGTACCATGATAGACAAGAACAACATGGAGGTAGCACGCTTCGACTCGCTCATCAACTACCTCTACGGCATGAACACTATGTTTATGAGTCAGGAGGCGCAGACCAACCGCAACGTGGACCTGACGCTGGCCGTGAACATCAGGCGGCAACTCATAGAGAAGCAACAGCAGTTGAAGGAGTACATCCGCGCCTATGAGATGACCGCACGCAAGTTGAAGTCGCTCAACGACTATGCCAACCTGCGCTACAACGACATACAGACGAGCATCTTCAACAACGGTGGCGAAAACTACCTGAAGATACTCTCCAATCTACGTACCAACATCAACGAGGCACGATCGTCCATCACCGAGAAATACAGGCCCGCACCGGGCATGATGTCGCAATGGGACGTGCGCATCATCGGTTTCCTCTTCGGTATCATCATCTTCTACGGTCTCATCTCCGTATTCATCAACCTGCTCACCATACGCGTTATCGTGACCAAGCTGATAAAGAAGGGACTCTTCGAGAAGATAAAGGACAGTTTCATGGCCAAGCGCCCCTGCATCATCATGGCCATGACCATCATCACCTTTGCCATCATTCTTGGTATCATACGCGTATCCGCCCACCAGAACTTCATCATCATGGCGTGCGGACTGCTCGTGGAGTTTGCATGGCTCATCGGCGTGATCCTCATCTCGCTGCTGCTGCGTGTGGGCAACGACCAGATCAAGAATGCCTTCCGTATCTATTCGCCCCTCATGCTGGTGGGATTCATCGTCATCACGTTCCGTATCATCTTGATACCCAACGACTTGGTGAACCTTATTTTCCCGCCCATCCTGCTCGTCTGCTTCTTCTGGCAATGGAACGTCATCAAGCGTACCAACAAGAAGGTGCCGCGCAACGACATGATATACACATGGGTATCGCTCTTGGTGTTCGTGGCCAGTGCCGTATGCTCATGGATTGGCTTCACACTGCTTGCCGTGCAGATCATCATCTGGTGGATGATGCAGCTCGCCTGCATCCTCAGCATTACCTGCATCAAGGACTGGCTTGCCGTATACGCCGAGCGCAAGAACCTGAAGAACAAGGCTATAACAGACAAGTGGGGCTTCCGCTTCGTCAACAAGGTGATGCTGCCCGTAGCCGGTGTCATCTCGTTTATCATCGCCATCTACTGGGCGGCTGATGTCTTCAACATGAGCGACACGACGTGGCAGATATTCAACAAGGAGTACATCAAGACGAGCAACTTCACCGCCTCGCTCTATACCGTGAGCATGGTGGCATGCCTCTACTTCTTGTTCAACTACATCAACATCACCACCAACGACGTACTGCGCCACCACTTCGAGAAGCAAGACCCGCAGACGGCTGCCTCGAAGATCGTGATGTTCAAGAACGTGCTGCAGGTCATCATCTGGGGCACATGGCTCATGGTGTCGCTCTCAGTCTTCAACGTAGGCAAGTCGTGGTTGCTCGCCATCTTCGCCGGTTTGTCCACGGGTCTCGGTTTTGCATCCAAGGACATCCTGGAGAACATCTACTACGGCATCTCGCTGATGATGGGCCGCGTAAAGGTGGGCGACTACATCGTCTGCGACGGCACGCGAGGAAAGGTGAGCAGCATCAGCTACACCTCTACCATGCTGGAGGCTACGGACGGTTCGGTCATCGCCTTCCAGAACTCGCAGCTCTTCTCCAAGAACTACAAGAACATGACGCGCAACCACGGCTATGAGCTTGACATTCTGGAGGTAGGCGTGGCATACGGATCGAACATCAAGGAGGTGAAGCGCATCCTGGTAGAGGAACTGAGCAAGCTGGACTGCATCTACCACGAGAAACCGGTACGCATCGTGCTGAAGAGCTTCGACGACAGTTGTATCACGCTCAAGGTACTGGTATGGGTGAATGTGTTGACACAGTATGCCGACGACGGCATCATCATGGAGTGCATCTACGACACACTGAACGAGCACGGCATCGAGATTCCATTCCCGCAGCGCGAGATTACCATCAAGAACGCCACTCCCGAAATTACGGACAAGGAATAACAGAACACTTAACACGGAACTCTTAACACCAAGAATAGAATGCCCACATTCATAGCAGGACCCTGCGTCATCGAATCGATGGAGCTACTGGAGACAGTGGCCCAAGAACTGGTACGCATCAACGACAAACTCGGTACGGATATCATCTTCAAGGCTTCATTCGACAAGGCCAACCGCACCAGCATACACTCCTTCCGCGGACCGGGACTGGAGAAAGGTCTGCAGATGCTCGGTGACATCAAGAGCAAGTACGGGCTGCGCATCACCACCGACATACACGAGAGCCACCAGGCGGCAGCGGCAGGCGAGGTGTGCGACATACTGCAGATACCGGCCTTCCTGTGCCGGCAGACTGACCTGCTGGTGGCTGCTGCCAGGACGGGCAAGGTGGTGAACATCAAGAAGGCTCAGTTCTTGAGCGGCAAGGATATGCGCTATCCCGTGGAGAAAGCCATGGACAGCGGGGCGAAGGAGGTGTGGCTTACCGAAAGGGGCAACTGCTTCGGCTACAACAACCTCGTGGTGGACTTCCGCAACATTCCCGACATGAAAGAGATTGTACCCACCGTTGTCATGGACTGCACGCACAGTGTGCAGCGCCCCAGTGCCGGGGACGGCAAGACGGTAGGCGACCGCAAGTTTGTGCCCGCCATGGCTCTGGCCGCCAAGGCTTTCGGGGCTACGGGCTACTTCTTCGAGGTACACCCCGACCCGGACAAAGGTATGTCGGACGCAGCCAACATGCTGGAGCTTGACAAACTGGAAGGACTGATTGCTGAACTTAATAAGTGAAGAGTGAAGAGTAAGAATTCAATAGCATAAAAATGACGCATCAAAGGAATGAAGCAGAAGGCAAGGACGTGCGCAAATGGGGCGAGGAAGCTCTGAAGGAGGAAGCGCAAGCCATACTCGACCAGATACCTACACTCGACGACAACTTCGAGAAGGCCGTCGACATGATGTACCACTGCCAGGGGAAGATTATCGTTACGGGCGTGGGAAAGAGCGGGCACGTGGGCGCAAAGATAGCTGCCACACTGGCATCTACCGGCACGCCGGCCTTCTTTATCAATCCGCTCGATGTGTACCACGGCGACTTGGGCGTGATGACCGACAGGGATGTGGTACTCGCACTCAGCAACAGCGGACAGACTGACGAACTGCTGCGCTTTATCCCGATGGTGCTGCACATGAACGTGCCCATCATCTCCATCACGGGCAACCCGAACTCGCTCCTTGCCAAATACTCCAACTACCATATCACGGTAAAGGTAAAGAAGGAGGCATGCCCCCTCAACCTTGCACCCACCAGCAGCACTACTGCCGCACTGGCCATGGGCGACGCACTGGCTATAGCCCTCATGCAGGTAAGGCATTTCCAGCCGCGCGACTTCGCACAGTTCCACCCCGGTGGCGAACTGGGCAAGCGACTGCTTACCACTGCCGAGGACGTGATGCGCCACGAGGACCTGCCTGTCATTCCGAAGGAGATGCATCTGGGCAAGGCCATCATTGAGGTAAGCAAGGGCAAACTGGGACTGGGTGTGTCTGTCGACAAGGACAACAGGGTGATCGGTCTCATCACAGACGGTGACATACGACGTGCCATGGAGAAATGGCAGGCTCTGTTCTTTGACAAGACGGTGAGCGACATCATGACGACCACACCCAAGACGGTACTGCCCACCACCAAGATCACCGAAATTCTCAAGGTGATGCACAAGAACAAGGTGCACACCGTACTCGTGGTGGACAAGGACAACCACCTCAAAGGCATCGTAGACCACTATGCCTGCATGATTTAAGAGAAGAGAGAGAAGAGAGAAGATGAACATATTATACAAAGCACGACACATACTTATTTCGATTGCCATCTCATGCGCCAGCCTGTGCAACGCACAGACAAGCGACTCGCTGATAGTGAGTCAACTGCGCAGCAAGGGCATCCGTTTCTCGCACAACAACTCGGTGACACTGCTCACCAACGGACAGGCGAAGTTTGACGACCTCTTCCAGGCTGTACGACAGGCCAAGAGCAGCATCCATCTGGAGTATTTCAACTTCCGCAACGACAGCATTGCCTCACTGCTCTTCGACCTGCTGGCACAGAAAGCCAAGGAGGGCGTAAAGGTGCGTGCGCTCTACGACGGTTTCGGCAACAGCTCCAACAACCGTCCGCTGAAGGCCAAGCATCTCAAGGAGATACGTGCCAACGGCATAGAGATATACGAGTTCAAGCCCCTGAAGTTCCCGTGGTTCCATGCCATCTTCAACCGCGACCACCGCAAGATTGTGTTAATAGACGGGCAGATAGCCTATACGGGAGGCATGAACGTGGCCGACTACTATATAAAAGGTACGGAGGTGGTGGGCTCCTGGAACGACATGCACTGCCGCATAGACGGTGACGAGGTGAACACGCTGCAGGCCATCTTCCTCAAGATGTGGAACAAGGTGAGCGGACAGAACATACACGGGGCAGAGTATTTCCGTGCCAGGAAGCAGGACTACCTCGTGCAGGGGTTGAAGCCTGACACCACTGCCACTGCCTACCACAAGATGGTGGGCATCATCAACCGCGAACCGCACATCTCCAAGGACATCATACGCTACTTCTACGTCAATGCCATCAACGACGCCAAGGACAGCATCAAGCTCATCAGTCCCTACTTCACCCTGAGCCACAAACTGAAGAAGGCCCTAAAGAACGCCGTGAAGCGTGGTGTGAAGGTGGAAATCATGCTATCTACCAAGAGCGACATCCCCCTGACGCCCGACTGCGGATTCTACAATGCCCACAAACTGATGAAGGCGGGGTGCAAGATATGGATGTACACGCCGGGCTTCCACCATACCAAGATTATCATGGTGGACGGCAAGTTCTGCACCGTGGGAAGTGCCAACCTCAACTCACGCAGTCTCAGGTGGGACTATGAGGAGAATGCCGTCATCGTAGACCCTTGCACCACGGCACAGCTCTCTGCCCTCTTCGACCGCGACAAGAAGGACAGTTTCCTGCTCAACGAGGAAAACTGGCGCAAGTGGCGCACGGGCGGCCAACGCTTCAAAGGCTGGTTTGCCGCCACCTTCCTCACTATGTTCCTCTAAACATTCCTAAAAAAATACCTATATTTTATAAATGAACAGGCGGCTTCCCCTACTTTTGGGAAGCCGCCTGTACACTTTTATACCTATAAAAGGGGATAGCCACACGGGTTATAGCTTGACGGTAGAGATGTCCACCAGGTTGTTGACGATGGCATAGATGGTGAGACCGGCAGGAGAATGTATCTGCAACTTGCGCGCTATATTGCGGCGGTGGGTAATGACGGTATTGATGGAGATGTAGAGGTGGTCGGCTATCTCCTTGTTCGTCATGCCCTGTACCACAGCGATAATCACGTCACGCTCGCGGTCGCTCAACTGTTCTTCGCTCTGCGGCGCCTGACTTATCATATTGGAAATCTTGGCACTCACGTCGTTCTGCTTCAGCTTGCGCTCTTCGTTGCGGATGGCGGGAATAAAGATTTCATCCTCTACCAGAGAGTGCTGGTTGAGCCACTCCTCATTGTTGTAGATGTCATAGAGCGTGGCACTGAGCTGGTTGTTGTGCAGTCCGTCTGATGGCAGATACTTGATGATGATGTTCTTGAGTTCCTTCAGTTTCATGTCCACCTGACCGTGGTGCTTGGAGAAGGTCTCGATATCGAAGCCAGAAGTGGCAGTGCCGTCCAGAAGTGCCTGCACATAAGGGAATACTGTCTTCTCCTCATACTTCATGTGGTTGGTGATGCTGTGCGCATACTCGTCGTACAACTTGAGGATAAGGCGCGCCAGATTATCGTTCTCGTCGAGCGCATCCACCAGTTCCTTGCGGATGAATGGCAACTGGAAATCAATATAATAGGCATGCGAAGCCTTGAGATAGTGGAGCAAGGTAGAGATGGAGAGGCGGTCGGCATTGTCATACTCCTTATACCCATTGATGGTAAAGTTGACCACCGCCAAGAAGGTATATGTGTCCACGTTCTGTTCCTCGCACACCTCACGTACGGTCTTGTCGCCAAAACCGAGATTGATACCAAAACTGCCCAGACTCTGGAGGATATTGTAATTGTCACGGATAATGCTGATCAACTTGTCGTCAGCCTCGTACATCTTCTGATTCTTCATCTCTTGTCACCTATTTATAAACTTTACGGAAGGGGCATCCACAATGTTTCTGTCTTATACGGGGCAAAGTTACAAAATTCTTACGGAATACGCAATACCCACTTATGGGGATGGACTTGTTTACTAACTTTTAAGTATTGCAAGTTTTTTTTAATCCCCGTACCTTTGCACCCGAAATCGAAAGAGGGAGAGCGGCGATGATTGCCACTCCCGAGCGGCGGGACACACGTCCCCATGTCGAGACCGCAATGAGCAACCGCCCCCTTTTCTTTTTCACAAAACGAAAGACCGAAACACACACGAGGTCGATAAAAGTTAAGAGATAACACAACAAACCAAGAAATGAATATTTTAAGAACAGGACTCATGTCGGCAGCACTGCTCGCCGGCATCGCAAACGCAAATGCACAGGTAGTAGCTGCAGACAGCGTCTACCAGCATGCCAAAGGCAACAAGCTCAGTGTCGGCGGATACGGCGAAGTGGCCTATGCGCGCAATTTTTACAGCGATAATCCCAGCCGATACAGTTTGGCTGACGAACACAAGAACGACCCAAGCCACGGACGCTTTGACATTCCTCACGCAGTAATATATGTAGGCTATGACTTCGGCAAGGGCTGGACAATGGGTACCGAGATAGAGTTTGAGCACGGCGGCGTAGGCATGGCTTACGAGAAGGAAGACGAAGAAGGCGGCGAATGGGAACAGGAAACCGAGAAAGGCGGTGAAGTGGAGCTGGAGCAGTTCTGGATACAGAAATCCTTCGGACGTTGGGCTAATATCAAAGCCGGTCACATCGTTGTTCCGGTGGGTCTGACCAACGCTTACCATGAGCCACTAAACTTCTTCACCGTTTACCGCCCAGAGGGTGAGAACACCATTCTTCCCTGTACATGGCACCAAACTGGTATCAGTTTCTGGGGACGTTCGAAAGACTGGCGATATGAAATCCAGTTCCTTGCAGGTCTTAACGCAAACAACTTTACCAATACCGGTTGGATAAGCAAAGGTCCTGGAAGCCCGATGGAGTTTGAAATAGCCACAAAATATGGTGGTGCACTGCGTATAGACAACTATAGCATCAAGGGCTTGCGTCTTGGACTGAGCGGATATTATGGACACAGCATCGGAAACGCATACCCTGTGAATAAGGATGGTGTGGATGCCACATACAAAGGCAATGTCATAATTGGTGCCTTTGACTTTACTTACAACGACCACAACTGGATAGTACGCGGACAAGCAGACTATGGTTACCTCGGGGATGCAGAGCAGCTCAAGTATATCTCCGACCGCCGTGACAACAAGTCACCCCACCACCACACAGTATCCGTATCCAAGAATGCCTTTGCTTATGGTATCGAGGCTGGATATGATGTATTCTCGCAGATAGAAAAATTGCGCAGAGACAAGCAGAAGTTGTACGTCTTCGGTCGTTACGAGCACTACAATCCATATGCTTCCAATTCGAACAATACATCGTACGACTACACCAACGTAAAGCGCATGGCTGTAGGTATCAACTATTACCCTGTCAAACAGATTGCCGTTAAGGCAGAATACTCACACCGTTTCCTGGACAAGAAGTACAACAACGAACCGTCCCTTAATATCGGTGTGGCCTATGAAGGATGGTTCCTGTAGACAACCTATGTAACAAAATCAATTCTATAAAAAGTACAAACATGAAAAAAGTATTTAGAAGTGCAGTAATGCTTATGGCAGCATTCGTCCTGCCAATGGGATTTACTGCTTGCAGCAGCAGTGATGAAAGTTCCACTGATCCGTACAAGGATGCATCCTATGGCCAGAATGCCATCAATTCTTGCCAGGACGTACAGAACAATTTGAAAAAGGCAAAGCAGGCCATCGTCGGTGCAAACCTTACCGAAGAGCAGACTGTCTACCTTGACAAATGTATTGCCGGTTTTGTGGATGACGTAGTCGTTCCTACATATACCAAGCTTGGTGACGCTGTAGAAGAGATGCACGTTGCATTGGGTACATTGTCCGAGACTGAGATTACACAGCAGAACGTAAATGATGCATGCACAGCATTCAAGAAGGCACGCAAGCTCTGGGAGCAGAGCGAGGCATTCCTCGGCGGTGCAGCCAGCACGTTCGGCATTGACCCACATATCGACACATGGCCACTGAACCGTGACGCACTCCTCAAGTATTTGAAAAATCCTACCGCTACTATTGATGACGAGTCTTACTTGGGCTTCCACGCCCTTGAGTTTATCCTCTTCCGCGATGGTCAGCCACGCAAGGTTGCTGAGTTCCAAGGCAAAGATACATACAAGGGCTTTAGCGAAATCAGCGGTGCACAGGAATTGGCGTATGCAGAGACTGTAATCAACGACCTTCTAGCACACGTTTACGAGTTGCAGTGTTCTTGGCAGGACACCCCGGACGCAATACGTCTCGAGGCTGTAAAAGCTGCAAATTTGGGATATAGAACCCCCTTCTCTGAATACGACAAATCTTTCGGTTGGAACATTAAGTACTACGGTAACAGCCGGAGTACATTCAGCGACTTGGCAGGCGCAATAGAGCAGATCCTATCTGCAGACGAAGGAAGTGCACTTGCCATTGCCAACGAGGTGGGCAACAAGAAGATTGCCAATCCTTTCAGCCACGGCTACATCAGCTATGTAGAATCTCCCTACAGTTACAACTCTATCACAGACTTCCAGGACAACATCCGCAGTATCGAGAATGTATGGTATGGTGGCCGCAACGGCGCTTCTTCAAACGCAGAATATAGCTTCCATGGTTTCTTTGCCAAGTATAACGCCTCTTTGGGCAAGGCTGTAGAGACTTCTATCACAGAAGCCATCAGCAACATCGGTAAAATGCCAAGCCCATTCGTCAAATACATCAGCGTATACTGGAACAAGGTATTTGAAGACACACCTATCGAGGATATTCCTGAGTAATCAGAGATTTCTTCGACAAGATATAACAGCAACTCTCCATTTGCCTCATAAGCAGATGGAGAGGTTTGGCATCTTAAAGCATCAAGACTTATAAACACTCAAAAATGAATTATTTTAAGACTATCAACAAGATGGCTATCATCGGACTTATGATGAGTCCGGTATTGGTGGGGTGTTCATCCAATGACCCTGTATCAGACAACAATGAGGATTCTAACAAACTGACACCTGCAGACAGCAAATTCGGCCAAGCCACAGGCAACTTTACTGCTGAAGAATGGTATCCAGGAGGCGAACTGGGTACTACAACAAACCGCAGCTATTCTGCCACTACAACACCTGTGGATGAAGACGTTGACATGATCGCAAGTTTCAACCGCGGAGAAGATATGTTCGAAAAGGTGTACACTTACAACGACGAGCCGCGCAAAGGTCTGGGACCTGCATGGGTACGCAATAGTTGTCTGAAATGCCATCCCTCTTACGGACACGGCAAACGCCAAACAGAATACAAGGCCGCAACGGAAGGCAACGGTTACCTCCTTGTTATCTACCACCCGAAATATGAGACTACCTCCGACGGTGTAACATACACAACAAACGCTTCAAGCTATATTTCTGAGGTTACAGGTATGCCACAGACTGTAGCAATGACACCTTTCAAAGCTCCTGTAGAGGAGAGTGGAATCCACATATCTTGGCCCAATGTTACATCTATGCCAAGCGGATTGGCAGAATACGTGGGTGACAACAAGTTCAAATTCCCTGACGGAGAGACTTTCGAGCTCATCTATCCAGAAGTTACTATCGACGCAAATGCGTTCAATACAGACCCCATACCTTCCGACTATGAAGTACGTTTGGAGTCTACCATCGGTGTTTATGGTACTGGCTTGCTCGATGCCATCGACCAAGATGACATGAAGGCACAGTATCAGTCTGAGGCTAACTATGGTATTGAACTGAACCCGAACATGTGGGACAAGACCGCAAACGACTGGGCAAGCAGCGCATGGTACACATTGGCTGACGGCACAAAGAAAATAAAGAAGTTTACCTATGCCATGACACGTGCATCCTTGCAGGATGGTCCTGGTGCCAACGCCATTTGGAACATCACCAACGTGACACGTTCAGACCGCCACTATCTCTACTCGACACCAGCATGGGCAAAGAAACAGTCTGAAGACTCTGAGGTTATCAACTACATAAAAACATATGGAAAAGATGAGTCATCTGTACTTTATCCATACTATGCTGACGGTACTGAAGAGGGTATAAAGCAGAGAGTATACGACATTTTAAGTTGCAACTCCGCCAAGGCCAACGAAAGCACACAAGCTTTCGAGAACTATCTGTTCAAAGGCAAGCCCTACAATGGCCAGGAAGAACAGACCGACAGGGACTACTATGACTTTATGGTTTGGCATCGTGGTCTCGCAGTTCCTGCAGCCCGTAACCTTAACAACGCACAGGTACAACGCGGCAAAACTCTGTTCAACCAAATGGGATGCCAGTACTGTCACCGCCCGTCATGGAAGACTGGTTCAGACAACTACTGGGTAGACAACAGTATCAAGGCTTACGCTCAGAGCATCGGCAAAGATCCCAACACCATGTTGCCTAAGTACGCTAACCAGACCATATGGCCATACACAGACCTGGTTCAACACCGCCTGTTTATGAAGAATGATATCCGTACAGGATGGTGTCGTACCACCCCTCTTTGGGGACGTGGTTTGTCACGCGAACTGACATTTGCCGATGACAGACTGCACGACTGTCGCGCACGCAACGTCATCGAAGCCATTATGTGGCATGGCTACAGCAAGGACAGCCAAGCATATGAAGCAACCAAGAAGTTCTACAATCTGTCAAAGGAAGACCGTGACGCTGTGGTAGCATTTATCAACGCCATCTAACCCCAAAAGACACCAACAACACATTAATTCCCCGAGCAGCCAAGCCAGCAATGACTTGGCTGCTTGCTTTTTGTCCAAACGACCATCATCCTGTATCTTGATAGTCTGAAATAGCCTGAAAAGGTAAGGAGAAGTATCGGGAAAGAAAAAAAACAACCGCAATGATTTGTAGGATAGATTTTTATTTGTAACTTTGTACACGAGAAAAACCGAAACGCCATGGCAAAGTTTATCAATCCCTTTACAGATATAGGTTTCAAGAGAATATTCGGACAGGAAGTATCAAAGCCTTTGATTCTTGACTTTCTGAATCTACTGCTTGAAGGGCAAGAGCACATCAAAGACATCACGTTCCTTGACAAGGAACAGCCTGCCCTGTTTGACGATGACCGTTCGCTGATATACGACATCTATTGCGAAACAGACAACGGGAAAAAGATTATCGTTGAGATGCAAAACAAATCGCAGCCGTTCTTCAAGAACCGGAGCATCTATTACATCTCCGAAGCCATTGCCCGGCAAGGGGAGCGTGGGTCCGAGTGGCAATACGCCATTGATGCCGTATACCTGGTGGCGTTCCTCAATTTCAGTCCGATAGATTTCGAAAAGAAGTTTCGCACTGATGTGCAGTTGACAGATATTGAATCAAAGGCTGTTTTCTCAGACAAGATACGCATGACTTTTCTACAGCTGCCCCTTTTCGAGAAAAACGCAGAGGAGTGTGAGAATGAATTTGACAAATGGATTTTTCTACTGAAGAATATGGAAACACTGACAAGATTGCCATGGGCAGCGCAAAGTGCTGTTTTCAAGAAGTTGGAAGAAATAGCTGACGTTGCCTCTCTTTCCCGCGAAGACCGTATGAAGTATGACGAGGGGTTGCGCAAGTATCGTGATACCCTTTCTGTGCTGGAAGGAGCCCGCACAGACGGGTTTGCGGAAGGCAAAGCTCAAGGCATGGCTGAAGGCAAAGCTCAAGGCATGGC
>CAVKZC010000058.1:0-14902 GCA_963660455.1 Sphaerochaetaceae bacterium
CCCTGGGTTGTTAAGGGGTTAACGTGCGCCCTGTAAGGGCAAAAGCGCTATAAAATATTTTGCGCGTTGTAGCGCTTTTGCCCTTACAGGGCGACATTCTCCTTTACCTCATAACCCAGGGCGATGCCCTGGGCTAGGTGCTTCTGCCCTTTCAGGGCGTGCAGGGGAAATGTACCAGTCTTTTTGTCATCACGTGAATTCTTTACCTCTATTATATATAATACTCCGCCGAGTCGACGAGTCCAGCCCTGAGCGCATACTTGGTGGCCTCGTGCACATTGTTGACGCCCAGTTTGCGGAAGATGTTCTTGCGGTGCGTATTGATGGTATGGAAGCTGGAGAAACGCTTCTCGGCAATCTCTTTCGTCGTCATGCCGAGTGCGATGTCCTTGAGCACCTCCGTCTCCGTCTTGGTGAGGTTGGCCTTCTCCTCCGGTTCAGCCGAAGGCGCCAGCAGCACCTCAGCCATGCGCTGGCAGATGAAGCGGTTGCCGTCCATGCCGTAGCTTACCGCCTCGCGTATCTCGGGCAGTGGACTCTCCTTCATCAGCACACCAAACTGCATACTGCTGGCCATGAGTACCCTCACGAAGTCGGCGCTGAGGTCCTCGCTGAAGAGCAGCCACTGCGTCTTCGGAAACCGCTGGTTGAGGATGAGCAGTTCCTCGGCATCGTTGATGTCGAAGAGCGTATAGTCGAGGATGACGAGTGCATCGGCATCCGCCTTCAGTTGGAGCAGCAGCTCGCTCTTGTCTTCCGTATACTTCCACTCCACGGGCACCTCCGTGCCCGCATGGTGGGGAGCCACGCCCATGGTCTCTATCACGTGTACCAGTCCCAGGCGTGTTATGTCTTGTTTGTCAGCCAGTAGTATTCTCTTCATATCAGATAAGATGGTGAAATTTAGAATGTCATGTCAAAGCCGAAGCGTATGCCCCACAGTTTGTTGGAGTTGACGTAGTTCTTGTACGAGAGGCGGCGCACATACTCGACGGAGAAGAACTTCAGGATGTTGTGTACACCCGCCACGCACTCCACATACGGTTTGTCGGTCATGACGTGCGCGTTCTTGGGGAAGTAGTAGAGTCCGCTGGTGTCGCCGGCCTTATAGGGGTTGTTCTTGGTGGTGAGGTGTCCCCAGATGCCCTTGACGGCCAGGTATTCCCTCCACTTCAGCTTCTTCACCAACGGGATGCGGTTGAAGAGCTTTCCGTTGAGGTCCCACGAGAGGGCGGCATACACCTGCCTGTCGTTGAGGAACTCCCAGTCGCGCATCAGGCTGAACGACGTCTCCTTCTCGAAGTAGGAGAGGTTGATGGGCGGCAATAGCAGCAAGGGGAAGGGCACCTTGTTCCACTGCACCTGTCCGATGGCATTGAAGTCGAGGTATCCCCAACTGCCGAGCCACTGCCGTTTGTAGAAGGCCAGTTTGGTGATGTTGCTGTTGAACTGGCCGCCCATGAGGCCGTTGACACCCACTGTGTGCGAGAGCGTTATCTCAGGACTGTCCAGGTTGATGGGCAGTCGTTTCTGTTTGGTGTTGGCGTAGGTGACGCCGGGGTTGTATGTGATGCTGGCCCCTAACTCCGTGGTGCGTATCTTCTTCACCTCGGTGCTGTCGGTGAGGTAGTAGTGCAGGTTGCCCGTGGTGCGGTTGCTCTGCCACTTGATGCTGGCACCCATGCGCAGCCCCCAGTCCGTCTCGTAGGTGAAGGCGAGCCGCTGCCTGTTGTAGTAGTACATCTCGTCCTGCGTGGCAGACTTGAGCGTCATGAAAATATTGTCCTTGTTGTGCTGCAGGTTGTCGTTGGAGGGCGATGTCACGTCCTTGGTCGTCTCGAACGACAGGTTGCGCTGCGGAAACTCGAAGGGACTGTTCTTCTTCTTGTTGAGCGAATAGGTAAAGGTGCTGCCATAGTACCAGTTGCGGCTCTTGGTGCCGTATGCCCCGTAGCCCTCCCAGAACAGGTGAGGGTTGAGCGCCGCCATGGTGCGTCCTGCCAGTCGCAGGCGAATGCCGTCGACGTAGTTGTTGGAGAGGAACGTGTTGATAGGTCCGAGGTCGAACTTGCTCTTCTTTCCTCCTGTTCCACCGCCCACCTCGACGAAGTTCTCCATGAGCGCCTTCAGTCCGAAGACAATCCACTTGAACCCCTTCGAGTTCTCCAGCCGCTGTATGAAGTTGGCCATGCCCGACTCGCTCTTCGTCAGTTCCACCTGCCGGTACTTGTTCCAGTAGTCCTCGTCGCGGTTGAGGGCATCCATGTCGTGCCTAACCTTCGCCTTGCCCTTGAAGAGCTGGCGCGGCAGCGGGTCGAAGGTATAGTCGCTGTAGCGTGTGGCCTTGACGATGAGCAGGTCCTGCAGCAGTTTGTTGACGTGCACCTCAGCCACCATGTCGTCCTTGTCGAGCACCCACTCGCCGTTCTCCAGTTGTACGTATTCCTGTTCTATCTTCATGTCCTCCACCCAGTTCACGTCACTGTTGTGGGGCATGTACAGGTTGCATTTTCTCACGTGCAGGGTGCTGTCCGCCATGACATACAGTTCGCCGCGGAATCCGAAGTCCTGCGTGTTGGCCGGAATGAACTGCAGGTGGTAGCACAGATCCTTGTCCACGTGTACCGTATCCTCTATATAAAAATGGTAGAAGGAGATGGCGGTGCGACCTATGGGCGAAGGGAAGGGATACTGCAGCAGTCGCACATAGTCATCGTAGATGTCCACATCGGTGAATACATCGGTCATGGCCGTGTTGAGGATCTCGCCCGTCTGTATCACCTGGTTGATGCCCGATGTCTGCTGTCCCTTGATGATGTCTTTCTCGCTCTTGGGGTCTTTGCGGTACACATGCTCCGTCACCGTCTCGGTGACACTGACGGGGAGGGTGAGCTTGCCGTTGTAGGGCGAAGTCTCCACCTGGTCGAGCAGGTACTGGCGTCGGCTAAAGAACTTGTTGTCCAGTTGTTCGCGCTTCAGGTCGTTGAAGGCAAGCGTCAGTTTCTGGTACTTCTCGTAGCGGTAGTAGTCGTGGTTGGCGAGGTCACTCTTCTTCTTGGCGGCAATGACGCGCTTCATCAGTTCCACGGCAGGGTTGTCCTTGCGGCTGTACTTACCCTTCTTCGAGTTGACCACCACCTCGCTGATGCGGTGGCTGTCGTCCTTGAGCTTCACCTCCATAAACGCTGATGTGGAGGACGTTATCTTGATGTTCTGCGTCTTATAGCTCAGTGCGCTCACCGAGAGCGTCCATCCGTCGTGGCGCTCAATGGCAAACTTGCCATCGTCGTCGCTCATCGCGGCTATCTTGTGTCCCTTGTACTGTATGCTGGCGTGCGAGACGGGGAATCCGTCCACGTCTATGACACGTCCTGTTATCTGTTCCTGTGCCACGGCCTGAACCGTGGCGAATACAAGGGCCAGCACAAGCATCCATTTCCTCAATTCTATGTTCATGCAGTCTTTATTGTCCTTTTTACCTTTTTGAAAATTTGTTTGCAAAGTTATAAATAATATGTGAAAAGGGCAGAAATGGAGGTCATAAATTTAGTTTTTTTCGCCATAAGAGTGGTATAATGGGACACAAAACGCAGAAAACTATTTGGCCGTTTAAGTTTTTTGACTTAATTTTGCAAGCCGATAAATGCGCATATCTAAATGAACGACAAAGGAAACATAACAGACCAACGGCCACCCCTGTTGCCCGTAGTGATAGGCACAGGACTGGGCAGCGGTTTCTGGCCGTGGGGCCCCGGCACAGCCGGGTCGGTACTCGCTACCGCCCTGTGGGCAGGCATGGCAAGCATCGTGGCCGACCGCGTCCTGTTGACAGGCATCACCCTTGCGCTGGTGGTGCTCAGCACCCTTGTGGGCACATGGGCCGTACGGCGGTTGCAGCCCTACTGGGGAGAAGACCCGTCGCGCGTGGTGATAGACGAGATGGCGGGCGTATGGATACCCCTCGCCCTGTTGCCGCCCCTATCGCAGTCGGGCGACGGGGCATGGTGGTGGATACTTGCCGCCCTCGTGCTCTTCCGCTTTTTCGATATGGTAAAACCGCTGGGCATCAAGGTGCTCGACCGTCAGCCGGGCGCATTCTATGTGATGGCAGACGATCTGCTGGGTGGAGTCTATGCCGCCGTTGTACTGTTCGTAGCCAAAAACATTTGCCTATGGGTAGGTTAAAGCACGAGATGTTCACCTTCGCCAAGGCAGAGCTGACGGCATCGGTGGCGTCGGTGGTAGACTTCGGACTGGCGTTGCTGCTCTCCGATGTCATGGGGATGTACTACGGACTCGCCAATGCCATAGGCGTGACGGCAGGAGGCGTAACCAACTGCTGCCTCAACTACCGCTACGTGTTTGGTGATACCCACCTGCGCAAGCGGAGCGTAGCATGGCGTTACTTCCTGGTGTGGGCTGTCAGTTGGCTGCTCAACTCGGGAGGCACCGTTGCCCTCACTGAGCTTATCAACAGCAGCGAACACATCGATGTACACTACATGCTTCCCAAGTGCATCGTCTCCTTCCTCGTCGCCGTACTCGTCAACTATCCCGGGCAGAGACGGTTCGTCTTTAAAGGTAAAAAAGTAAAAGGGTAAAAAGGGCGCAAACTGTACCAAGTTATTTTATCATCACTAAACGTCATAAAACAAAGAATATGAACTACAGAGATTTCTTACAAAAAATAATCTATGTGCTGATCAATCCCATCATCAAGGCGATGATCAAGTTGCACATTACGCCCAATATAGTGACCTTTGTGGGGTTCGTGGGCAATATCGTCGCTTCCGCGTTCTTCATCGATGCGGCATGGCGGTTGGGTACCCTCCATACCAACGGAGGCATGACCACTGACACCGAAGGACTGGCACAGCTGTTCGCCAACCTACAACAGGTGAACGCTGACAGCATGACCGAGATAGGGTGGGGAGGCGTCATCATCCTCGTGGCCGGACTCTTCGACATGATGGACGGGCGACTGGCACGCATGAGCGGCAAGAGCAGCCTCTTCGGTGCGCTGTGGGACTCCACGCTCGACCGATACAGCGAACTTGTGAGCCTCTTCGGCATCTGCCTCGTCTTTCTGCAGAGCGGCCGTTTCGCCGTAGGCATCGTCACCTTTGCCGCCATGATAGGATCGGTCATGGTGAGCTATGTGAGGGCGCGAGCCGAGGGACTGCAGGTGGAGTGTAAGGTGGGACTCATGCAGAGGCCCGAGCGTGTGGTAGTGACAGCCGTCACAGCCATCCTCACCGGACTCACCGGGAACATCTGGTGGCTTGCAGGAGGCATGGCGCTCATCGCCCTGCTCGCCAACATTACGGCGTTCTGGCGCATAGCCCACTGCTACAAAGTGATGAAGTAAAGGCCATAAAAGAAACTATTATGATATCCTTATATCTTGTGGCAGTGTTCGTGCTGCTCTATGCATACAGGAAGACACGCCGTTTTGCCGTGTGTTTCCTGCCGTGGTTTATCTTCGCCGTGGCGTACGACTCCATGCGGTTGTACCCCAACTATCTGGTCAACGACATCGATGTCGCCCCCATCTACGAAGCCGAGAAATCGCTCTTCGGCATCGGCGCCACGACCCCTGCCGAACTGCAGGCCGTCGCCGACCATTCGTCGCTGATGATACCCGGCGAATACTTCAAGGTACACCATTGCGCTGTGGCCGACTTCATGGCCGGTTTCTTCTACCTCTGCTGGATTCCCGTACCCGTAGGGTTCGCCATCTACCTGTTTTGCCGTAAGGAGTATGGATGGTTTGCCCGTTTCTCGTGGACATTCCTGGTGGTTAACCTGCTGGGCTTTGTGGGTTATTACATCCACCCCGCGTCACCCCCCTGGTACGTCATGAACTACGGTTTCGAACCCGTGCTCAATACCCCCGGCAACGTTGCCGGACTGGCCCGCTTCGACCAGTTGGTAGGCATCCCCGTGTTCCATACCATCTATTCCGGCAACTCCAATGTCTTTGCCGCCGTGCCCAGTCTGCATGCCGCCTACATGCTCGTCACCACCGTCTATGCCGCCATGAGCCGCAAGCGTTGGTACACGGTGGTGGTGTTTGCCCTAATCTGCGCAGGCATCTGGTGGACAGCAGTCTATGCCGGACACCATTATATAATAGATGTGCTGCTCGGCATCCTTACCGCCGTGCTCGGCATCTTGCTCATGGAAGGTTTGCGGTATGTATGCCTGAAAAACAAACGATAGACTGAAACTCCACTTTTGGATGTCTTTTGGATTTTTCGCAATTTTGCTCAGATATCCTTGCGGAAGCACCTGCGGCGGCGGTGAACCTCACTGTCCAGATACTGCCACTGGTTTCTCACCTTGGTGTTGCCCTCCATCATCGGCATGGCCTCAGCCCACTTGAACCCATAGCGGCGGTACCACTCTATGAGGTCGGAGAAGACGATGGCGTTGGCACCCTTGGTGCGGTATTCGGGCAGGATGCCGATGAGGAGCAGGTCGACGGTGTCCGTCTTGTGCCACTTCAGCACACGCAGCAGATGCCACCACCCCAAGGGGAAGAGGTTGCCGTCGCGCGTCTTCTGCAGGGCACGCGAGAAAGAAGGGAAGCTGACGCCGAACCCCACCATCTTGCCGCCCAGCACCCTGATCTCCTTCTCCTCCTGCGCAGTGGGGGTACGCCCCTCCTGGCGTATGGAGTCGAGCGTGACATTGCGGTCCACCACGCCCACCACGAGGTTGAGGTCAGCCTTCTTGATGTAGTCCTCTATGAGTTGGTTGATCTGCCCCTCGGAGAGCTGTTGGAAGTCGTAGAGGTTTTTGTACGTCTCGTTCAGGATTTCGAAGAGCCGGTGTCCCATGCCCTCGTTCACCAGTTCGCGGTAGTTGAACTTGTGTGCGTGCAGGTTGTACCTGCTCTTGATCATCTCCGCCGTGCGTGCGAATTTCTCCGGTGTGACGTCAGGCACCTTGATACGGTATTCCAGCCAGTCGTTGTCCTTCTCGAACTCGCCCATCTCGGCGATGTGCTCCTCGTAGTAAGGATAGTTGTATATGACGTAAGGCGTGGTGAGTGTCTCATAGCCGTAGATGAGCATGCCCTCGCGGTCCATATCAGTAAAGCCCAGAGGCCCAGCCATCTCTTCCATGCCGTGCTCGCGCCCGTATTTCTCCACCTGCTGCAGCAGTGCGCGCGACACCTCCTTGTCGTCCACGAAGTCGAACCATCCGAAGCGCACCTGCTTCTTCTCCCAGTGCTCGTTGGCGCGGCGGTTGATGATAGCGGCCACGCGCCCCACCACCTTTCCGTTGCGGTAAGCCAGGTAGTACTCGGCATCGCAGAACTCGAAAGAAGGGTTCTTGTCCTTGCGCAGCGTGTTCACCTCGTCGAAACGGATAAAGGGGACAGCCCACGGGCATCCCCTGTAGAGGTCGTTGTAGAAGTCGATGAAGCGGTCCAGATCCTTGCGGGTCTCCACCTTTCTTATCTCTATATTACTGTTCATGCGTGCAAAAGTACGCTTTTTCCAAAAATAAATCAAATTTTTCTAAAGAAATCGCTTTCTTTTCCCCCTCTTTTGCCCGTTCGTGCAGAAAGCAGTACCTTTGCACCCATGAAAAAGAATCGCGACAACTATACCTACCTCACCCATGCCCCCATCCACCGTGTCATCCCCACCATGGCGTTGCCCACCATCGTCAGCATGCTCTCCACCAGTATGTACAACCTGGCCGACACCTACTTTGTGGGGAGCATCAACACACAGAGTGTCGCAGCCGTAGGCATCTCCTTCTCCGTGATGTCGGTGATACAGGCCGTAGGCTTCTTCTTCGGGCACGGGTCGGGCAACTACATCTCCCGCCAACTGGGTGCGCAGGAACACGTGCTGGCAACCCGTATGGCCAGCACGGGCGTGGTGCTCAGTTTTCTGGCAGGCGTGGCGATAGCCGTCCTCGGTCTCACGTTCCTTACCCCCCTGTGCCTCCTCTTGGGTTCCACCCCCACCATCCTGCCCTATACCGATCGCTATCTGGGCATCATCCTGCTCGGTGCACCACTGATGACCACCTCGCTGACCCTCAACAACCAGATGCGCTTCCAGGGCAACACGGCATATGCCATGAAGGGCATCCTCTCCGGCGTGCTGCTCAACCTGGTGCTCGCACCCCTGCTCATCCTCTACTTTGCCATGGGCATAACGGGAGCCGCCGTCGCCACACTGGTGAGCCAGTGCTTCGGATGCGTGATGCTGTGGCGCATGAGCCACAAGGGCGGCAACATCGGGGTACGCTTGCGCGACTTCACGCCGAGCCGAGCCTTTGCCAAGGAAATCATCTTCGGCGGCACGCCCTCGCTCTCGCGCCAGGGACTGGGCAGTGTGTCTACGCTGATGCTGAACGTGGCAGCTGGTGCATACGGCGATGCAGCCATTGCCGGCATGAGCATCGTGACGCGCATCTCCTTCTTCATCTACGCCGTCGTCATCGGTCTGGGACAGGGATTCCAGCCTCTGTGCGGCTTCTGCTACGGGGCACACCTCTACGGGCGCGTGAGGGAAGCCTTCTTCTTCTGCATCAAGTGCGGCACGGTGTTCCTCGCCGTCTGCGCTGCCGTGGGCCTCGCTTCGCCCCATGCCGTCATCGCCCTCTTCCGCAGCGACCCCGACGTGGTGGAGGTGGGCAGTGCCGCCCTCTGCTGGCAGGTGGCCAGTTATCCGCTGGTGGCCACCATCGTGCTGACCAATATGTTGACGCAGACCATACGCATGCCCATCAGGGCCAACCTCGTGGCAGCCTCGAGGAGCGGCCTCTTCTTCATCCCCCTCATCCTGATACTGCCCCTGTGGTGGGGACTGAAGGGAGTGGAGATGTGCCAGATGTGGGCCGATGTATGCTCGTTTGCCATGTCTGTGCCCGTGGCATGGAGCGCCTTCCGTGACATGAAACGGAAAAAAGGTTTGGAAAGCCTTGCGGCGTGACCAAACCTTCTTCTTTCTAACTAACTTATTATCAACTATTCATTACTTTCGTTTTGCAAAATTACATGTTTTACCCTTTACCTACATGTAATTTTTGCAAAAAAACACACGTAAACGTTTTCGGTTGCGGAAAAAATTGCGTACCTTTGCAAAAGACCTAAAAGTAACCAAGATGAAACAACGCAGGACATCGCTACGAGACCTTGCCGACCGGTTGGGGGTGAGCATAGCCACCGTGTCGCGCGCATTGCGCAACAGCCATGAGGTGGGCGAGGAAATGACAAGAAAGGTGAAGGAACTTGCCAAGGAGATGAACTATCGCCCCAACCCCTTCGCGCAGAGTCTGCGCAAGGAAGCGCCCAGGGTGATAGGTGTCATCGTGCCCAACCTCGTTACGCATTATTATGCAGCCGTGCTCGACGGCATAGAAGACTATGCCTCGCGCTGCGGATATTCCGTCATCAGTGCCAACAGCCATGAGAGTCATGTGAGGGAGGAGCGCGTTCTGGACAACTTCCTCGACATGCACGTGGAGGGCATCATAGCCTGTCTGGCACAGGACACCGTCGACTATTCCCATTTCGAGCAGTTGCACGACATGGGCATTCCCCTCGTGTTCTTTGCCCGCTGCTGTCTGCCCGAGATGTTCTCGCAGGTAGTGGGCAACGGCGACATCGCCGCACAGGAGGCCACGCAGCACATGATAGACACCGGCTCCAGGCGCATCGCCTTCATAGGAGGCCCCAACCATATCGACATGGTGCGCAGGCGCAAGCACGGATACCTGGAGGCCCTGCGCGACAACCGCATCCCCATAGACCGCGATCTCGTGGTGTGCGACAAGATAGACTTTGACGTGGCACGCAACAACACCCTGCGGTTGCTCGAAAGCGAAAAGTGCCCCGACGCCATCCTCGCCTTCAACGACATCATCACCTATGCAGCCTTCGATGCCATCAAGGCCAAGGGACTGCGGATTCCCGAAGATGTGGCCATCATCGGATTTACCGACGGTGACACGGCAGCGTTCGTCACGCCCCGCCTCTCCGCCATCATGGACAAGGCGCACGAACAAGGCACCAAGGCATGCGAACTGCTCATGAGGAGCATCAACGGAGACCCTAAAATATATAAAGAGGTGGTGCCGATGATACTCAAGATAAGGGAAAGCTCGGAAAAACGACAGTAACGCCCCCCGTCCCTTACGACATGCATGAAACAGTAATGTAGCTAAAGACCTATGACGAAAAATACATACTTTGACGATGCCTTAAGAAAAACCGTATGCCTCCTGCTGCTGGCCGTATGGTGGCCGGCACTGTTGTGCCCGGTGGCAGCCGGCAACATCGAGTTTACCCGACTCAACAACCGTGACGGACTCACCAACAGTCACATACAGGCCATACTCAAGGACCACAGGGGCTACATGTGGTTTGGCACGCAGGCCGGACTGGCACGCTACGACGGATTCCGCATCAAGACATTCCTCTACAACAACGTCAACCCGAAGTCGCTGCCCAACAACCTGGTGGACGAAATATACCAGGATGCCGACAACAACCTCTGGATACATACGGCACTGGGCTACTGCGTCTTCGACTACAAGCACGAAAACTTCGACCGCCAACCCGAGAAGCGGTTGACTGCCATGGGAGTGCAGGGCGGTTTGGACAAGGTGTATATAGACCGGCAGAAGAACCTGTGGGTAAGCGTATACGGCAAGGGCTGTTACTTCATCGACGCCAAGACACGCAAGCCCTTCCTCTTCTCTTACCCCAATGTGAGCGGCGGAAATCCTGCCTACACACTGCCCGGCGACCACGTTTCGCATTTCTCGGAATACAAGGGAACCGTCATCGTCTCCTTTGTCAACGGCACCTTTTGCCGCATCGACGGCAACAAGCACCACATACTGTGGGTGAACACAGCCGTTGCCATGCAATATCCTATCAGCGCCGCCTACACCTATGTGGACAGCCGTTCCAACTACTGGGTGCTGAAGGGCAGCGAGACACACATCTACAGCCCGGTATTCAAACGCTGGTTTAAGGGCGTGCCGGCGTTCCTGCAGGCTAACGGCATCGCCATGCAAGGACGTGCACCTTCCTTTATCAGGGACATGGCGTCAACCTCCGACGGACGGCTCTGGATAGCTACCGACCACGACGGACTGATGCTCGTCGATTACAAGCGGAAGACCTGCCAGCAGTACCTGAAGGACGAGGCAGACATGCAGAGCCTGCCCGACAACTCGCTGCAGCGCATCTATGTAGACAACCGCGACGACGTGTGGATAGGGTCGTACAAGAACGGCGTGGCCTATTTCTCACCCTCGTTTACGCGTTTCAGCACGATGCCTCTGGGCGACATCTGCACCATCAGTCAGGATGCCGCCGGACTGTTGTGGTGCGGTACCAATGACAATGGCATCCTCGCCTGTAATCCCCTTACCGGACTGGTGCAGCGCTATAGTGCACAGCAGACGGGACTGCTCTCCGACGTCGTGGTGAGCAGTGTCGTGATGAGCGACGGAAGCGTGTTTTTCGGTACCTTCAACGGAGGAATGGCAAGATACCGCGACGGAGCATGGAAGGCATACAAGCCCACGCCCCACGGACTGGCCAACAACAGTGTGTGGTGCCTGGCAGAAACTCCAGACCACCGTCTGCTCATCGGTACACTGGGCAGCGGACTGCAGATTATGAATACCCAGACAGAGACCTTCGAGACATACGACATGAGCAACAGTCAGTTGCCGTCCAACTACATCAGTTCTATAGCCAAGGCCAAGGGCGACGAGGTGCTGCTCGGCCACTCGCAGTGTGTCTCCCTCTTCAATCTCAAGACACACAAGGTAACCACCATCAACGCGACACGCTCTGGCACACCATTCCCCAGTCCGTCGGTAAACTACGCCATGATGGACAGCCGCGGCATCATCTGGATGGCATCGCCTGCCGGCATCACGATGTATGACCCGCACAACGACCAACTGGAGTCGGTCAACGACATGAACGGCACACAGGGCATGGTGGGATGCTCCGTGGTAGAAGCCCGCGACCACAGCATGTGGCTCGTGTCGGAGTTCCTCCTCACCCGCGTAAGACTGGACAAGGGAGACGACGGCCTCTGGACACTCAGTCTGTCGAGCTACAACAGTCTGGACGGACTGCAGGACGGACAGCTCAACTACCGTTCGGCATGCTGCCTGGCAAACGGGTCGATCGCTGTGGGCGGACAGGAAGGCGTCAACATCGTGCCCATGCAGGGCATGCGCACCGGCAAGCATACGGCCAGTGTGCTCTTCAGCGGACTGGTGCTCTTCGACCATCCCCTCGTGGCTGGCGAGGAGTATGAGGGCAGGGTAGTGCTCAAGGAGGCACTCGACTGCTGTCGCCAGCTCGACCTCGACTATTCGGACAATGCCTTTACCATACAGTTGGCCTCCAACGAGGTGGCCATACCCTCGCGCAGCAGGTTCCTGTACCGTATGGAGGGCGTGTCGGACAAGTGGCTCATGACCACCGAGAGCAAGCCGTCGGTGACCTTTACCAACCTCTCGCCAGGCAACTATACGCTGCAGGTGAAGGTGGTGAACGGAGACGGCACGGTAAGTGACGAGATAAGCGAACTGAAGATACACGTGCGGCCACCCTTCTATATGTCGCCCGTAGCCCTTGTCGTGTACGTACTCCTGGTTGTGGGCTGCTTCTTCGCCTACCGCAAGCGCATGCTCGACAGGCAGCGCGCCAAGTACGAGCGGGAGAGAATGGAGGAGAGCGTGCGTAAGACCGAAGAACTGAACGAACTGAAGCTCAACTTCTTCACCAATGTGAGTCATGAGTTGCGCACACCGCTCACACTCATCATCTCGCCCCTCGCCACGATGGAGAAAGAGGAGCAGGACGACGGCAAGCGCCGCAAGCTGCAACTCATACACCGCAACGCCATGCGACTGCTGGCACTCGTCAACCAGATACTCGACTTCCGCAAGATGGAGAAGAGCAGCGACCGCCTGGTACTCTCCAGTATGGACATCGTGGCCTTTGTCAAGAACATCTGCAACTCCTTCCGCCAGTTGGCCAACAGCAAGATAACCCTCGAATTCCAGTCTGCCCTGCCCAAGCTCGTCATGGCTTACGATGTGGACAAGGTAGGCAAGATAGTGAACAACCTCCTGAGCAATGCCTATAAGTTTACCCCCGACGGCGGAAGTGTGACGGTGGGTCTGAATGTCTTCGTGCGTGAAGACAAACAGACGGAAGGAGAGGACATGCTGCGCATCACCGTGGCAGACACCGGGCGTGGCATCAGCGATGCCGACAAAGAGAAAGTCTTCGGGCGTTTCTTCCAGGTGAACGGCACCGAGATGCAGCCCTACGGAGGCAGCGGCATCGGCCTGAACCTCGTCATGCAGTTTGCCCGGATGCACGGCGGCACAGCACGTGTGGAGGACAACCCCGGCGGCGGAACGGTCTTTACCGTAGACATACCGGTAAGGCATAATGCCCCGCTCTACCATGTGCAGGAGGAACAGCCTGCCGACCAGTCTGCCGACACTACGCCAGAGGGCGTGGCGGAAGATACCGACGTAGCCAGCGTCCATGCCGTGCGGCAACAACCCCATACGGAGCGCGGAGCCATGAAGCCCATCGTGATGCTCGTGGACGACAGTGACGACTTCCGCGAGTTTATGCACGAACAGCTTGCGCCCGACTACTGTGTGGTGGAGGCCGTGAACGGACAGGATGCCTGGGACAAGATACAGCAGCAGCGCCCCGCCGTGATACTGAGCGACGTCATGATGCCCGTCATGGACGGCAATGCCCTCTGCCGACTGGTAAAAGGCACGGTAGAACTCGCCACCATCCCCTTCGTCATGCTCACGGCACGTCTCGCCGACGAGCATCGCAAGGAAGGCTTCGAGAACGGAGCCGATGCCTATGTCACCAAACCCTTTGACGTAGACTTGCTGAAGACGCGCATCGACAACTTCCTGCGCTCGTCATGCTCTACAGCCGTAGGCATGGAGACACACGGTAAGGATGAGGCTGGAAAGGGAGGTGAGAACCCCGAGTACAAGTTGACCGAGACCGACCGGAAGTTCCTGGCTTCGGTAGATGCCTACATACACGACAACATGGGCGACCCCGATGCCTCGGTAGAGGGAATGAGCAGCAGCCTGTGCATCTCGCGCGTACAATTATATAAACGTATGCTCGCCCTGACAGGCACCACGCCGTCGGAGTACATGCGCGCCAAACGCATCAAGTATGCCGAAGAACTGATGCACACCGGCGAGTACAACGTGTCGGAGATAGCCTACAAGGTGGGATTCAACAATCCGCGCTACTTCTCCAAGTACTTCCAGGAGGCTTACGGCATGACTCCCTCGCAATACAAGAAGAAACTTAACGTATAGTGACGATATTAAGGTGGGCTACAGGCCCACCTTAACATTTTATACACCCTTTCATAACAAAAGGGTGGTTTCCTACTCTTTCTTTTTACCTAAATTTGCAGCAGACAATAACTATTAATTCTGTTAAGCATGAAACTATCTAAAACTTTAATGATTTCAGCAGTGCTGTTTCTGAGTGCTTCCGGCCTCCAGGCAGCCGGATTCAGTCAGAATGGCAATTACCTTACTGTGCAGTTGAAGCAACACCAGACCAACGGCCCCAATCAGATTCGTCTGCAGGTGGTGAGCGACAAGATTGTACGTGTACAGGCTACCGCCGAACAGGCGTTCAGGGACAAGACGAGCCTGATCATCGTGCCGCAGACCAGCAAGGCTAATTATAAGGTGGAGGAGCAGGGCGACAACCTCATCATCACCACCGCCGCCATGCGCGCCGTACTGAGCGAGTCTACAGGCCACATCGCATTCTACGACCTCAAGGGCAACGTGCTGCTCAACGAGGTGGCACAGGGCGGCAAGA
>CAVKZC010000059.1:0-14702 GCA_963660455.1 Sphaerochaetaceae bacterium
GGTATGGTTGGAAGATCATTTTTTCATGAGAGGTATCCCCACACGCCCTGAAAGGCTGTAGAATTCTTCTCACTTCACTCTTCACTCCCTTAGTTGTTTCTGTTCCCGAAGATGCGGAGCAGGTAGAGGAAGAGGTTGATGAAGTCGAGGTAGAGCGTCAAGGCTCCGAGAAGCGCCAACTTCTGTGCGCCCTCGCTCATGTCGTACTGGGTCTGGAGCATCTGCTTGATCTTCTGACTGTCCCAGGCGGTGAGACCGGTGAAGATAGCCACGCCGATGTAACTCAGGATGTAGTCAAAGCCCGGACTCTTCAGGAACATGTTCACTACGGTGGCAATGATCAGACCGATGAGTGCCATGAACAGGATCTTGCCCAGTGAGGCTAGGTCTTTCTTCGTGGTGTAACCGTAGAACGCCATGGCTCCGAACGTACCTGCCGTAATGAGGAATACCTTGGTGATGACTACCGGTTGGTAAATGACGAAGATGGACGACAGCATCACACCGTTCAGGATGGAGTATGCGATGAAGATGAGGGTGGCGGTAGACAGCGACAGGCGGTTGATGGCTCCGCTGATGGTGAACACCAGTACCAACTCGGCGATGATGAGTCCCCACATCAGTGCACTGTTCGTGTAGATAGTAGCCAGCAGTGTCGGACTGCTTGCCACGCCGTAGGCTGCCACACCAGTAATGACGAGTGCCAGCGTCATCCATACGTATACCTTGCGCATCAGGGCGGAGTATGCACCGCTCAGACCGCGTTCTCTCTCGTTGTAAGCAAAGCCCGTGCCTTGCTGTCCGTTCTGATTGTTTATCAGATTGTACATTTCTTTTTCTGTCATAGTCTTATTCTTTAATCGTTATTATTTCTTGTTCTAACTCTTTTCTAACGGCATTAGAATGCCCTTATAATTATAAAGCGCAAAGATAATGCCATTTTCCAAGAATAGCCCTTATCTCTGCGCTTTATTAACAATTATTCTTATTTATTTCACGGCCACCTTCTTCACTGCCACTTGCTTGCCACTGCGTGTCACTTCCACGATGGCGGCACCTGACAGTATGGTGCGGAGGGTCTCGCTGTCGCTCTGAACCTCTGCCTCGGCTGCCAATACGCCGGAGGTGCCGTAGACGCGGATGTGGTCGCCTTCCTGTGCACCCTTTACGAGGATGCTGCCGTGGCCTGTCGGGGTGATGACGATGCTGCTCTTCACGTCGTCCTCCATGCGGTTGAAGGAAAGGGTGAAGCGGTCGTTCGTCTCACCGGCGGCTGAGGCTGTAAAGGTATAACTGCCGTCCAGGAGGTTCACACCCTTGCCTGTCTCGTTGTCCTTCAGCCAAACGGTCTCGTACTTGCTGGCGTCGCAGTCTGCTGGTACGGCGAAGGTGTATTCGCCTTCCGTCGGAACACTGATGCCTACGCTTACGCTACCCGTCTCGCTCACGGCGGAGAGGAGGGCGTAACGGCCTCCGTTGCGGATGGCATAGATCTGCGGTGCAGTTGTCGACAACCACTTGACACCGTCCGATCCCATGTCGAAGTCGCTCTTCGCCTCGCTCGCTGGCACGGCATTGATCTGGAGATTGTCGGAAGAAACCGACTGGGTCGTCTCGCCATCCGACAAATTGTCATGAGCGCGTGTGCCCTCTACCGCTGCCTTGCTTTCTGCCGTTGCTTCCAGCGCCACACTCAGCACACTCTTGCTCTGTGCGTATGCCCCTTCATTGGCTTTCGCCTCGCTGTGGCTTACCGCAATTCTTTCGCCGGTAGAGTTGTCGAGGGTGGCTGTCTGGGTGAATACGGCATCCATGGCTGGGATGTAACCATCGGTTGCGCCTTCGGTCGATGTGCCGTCGGTGTTGATGGTCTTGTAGCTGTTGTTTGCCGAATCGTAGGCGTAGATCACTCGTCCGTACTCCATGTCACTGTAGTTCATGGCGCAGAGGTAGGGCGATCCGAAGAGGTTCCAGCCCATGTTCTCCTTGTGCGTGAACTTCAGTCCGCCGTTGTTGGTCTCCGACCATGGCTGCTGGTTGTTGTTCTGCACCAAGGTAATCTGGCTCCTCAGCGACTCGTTGCTCCGACAGTCCTTCTCCTCGTAGCTGTTGCCGTAGTAGCGCACGGTCATGGTCTTGCTGCTCTCGATGCGTAGACCGGTGGTGGTGCTGCGGTTCGGGTTGTTGCCGTTTACCCATGCCGGACTCTCGCCTTTGCCCTCATACTTGTAGGAGTAGTTGGCACGTGTGGCTCCGTTGTAGTACTTCGAGGTGAGGTCGGCCATCGTGGCGTTCTCGTCGGAGAACTCGTAGCTCGTACTGTTGAAAGGCAATACGAAGAGGTCGGCCTTGCCTGTGGTCAGGTCTCGCTCCACGGCGAAGTTGGTGAGGCTCACGTCACTGTTGTTGCCTCGCAGACCGGCGTGGTACTTCAGCAGCAGGAAGCCCGGAGAAAAACTGTTGCTCTCGGTGTAGAAGGTGTTGTCGAGCTTCAGCTCCTTGTCCTTCTCTACGTATACTACCGACTTACCGTGAGGGTAGTCTGTACTTGTGGCGGTGTAGTCGTCCGTCAGATACCATGTCTCGAAACATCCGTTGTCCACCTTGTCGCGCTTGCGATGGTTGCCGGCGAGGTCGTGGTTGTGCATCACCATCTCGATGCAAGCATCCGTCTCGGTGCTGGTCTCGTTGGCGTTGATGTCCGAAGAAGTCTCTGTCAACTGGTATTTCCAGTAGTCGTCCGTCACGTACTTGGCCTTCACGGTCTCTGCCGAGGCGCGGTTGGCTGCGCTGCCGTTCACTGTAGGCAGTGTGCCGGTGGCTGTCACGTTCACGGTCTTTACGTCTGCCACGGCTCCTTGGCAGAGGGTATTGTAGAGCAGACCGTCGCTGTCGCCCGTTACGTTGGCATCCACTACCGAGGTGGTGAGGGCGGTCTGTCCTGTCAGCGAGGCTGTGCCAGTCACTTGGAAACCGTCCACCACGCTCCACTTGTCCGTACTGGTGTTGCTGAGGGTGAGTCCGGCTATCTGACTGCGACTGTTCTGCTCGATGATGCCCTTGCGCTGGGCGAGCAGGTCGCTTACCTCTGCCTCGATGTTCTCCTTCGAGTCGAGGTCACGCTCCGTGGTTCTTGTCTCGCCGTTCATGCCGCCGTATACCTTTACGCCCGGCATGTTGATGACGATGTCCTTGGCTTGCTGCGTGCGGTCTACGAACACATAGCCGTAAGGACTCTCCTGGTTGGTGTTGGCGTAAAGCTCTGCCGTATTGATGGCACCCTGCAGGTCGTTCGTCGGACTGCTCCAGCTCTCGCCTGTACCGTTCGTAGCGCTACCTGACTTCACGTAGATGATAGGCTGCAACTTCGAGTCGCACTCGTAGGCGCCGATGTCCACCTTGTCGCCTACCAGACGCGCCAGGTTGTAGAGGTCTTTCTCGTTGGCGAGGGTCTGGGCATAGTCGATGGTCTTGCCGTCGCTTCCGTATACTTTCTCCACGTCTGCCACGGTTCTGTATTCCTCGTTGTCGCCTTTGTTCAGCAGCAGGTAGCTTGGGCGGATGCGGTAGTCTTCATTGTCGGGATCCACGAAGTTAGGACCTTTCAAGATGTCGCTGTTTTCCACATCGTCAGCGAAGACAACATTGCAGTAGTTGGTGCTTCCGCCTTCTTTGTCCGTCTTCAGACTGTTGTCCTTGTTCTTCCACGCCACGCAGTTGTGCACGCTCTGTGTGCCGCTGAGGGCGGTGCCTTGGTTCTTGACAAAAGTGAGGTTTACACCCTTCACTGCCGTTGATGCCGTCCCGTTGTTGGTGGTGTACACCTTCATCGCGTCTGCATCGCCGTCGGCAAACAACACATTATATATATTAAGGCCGATGCCCTCGTCGTTCTTCACGTTGAGTGCCGTGCCGTGGTTGTGGCGGAAGGCACAGTGGTGGATGGTCAACTTACCTTTATTTGTTTCCGTTCCTACTGTCAGCGAGTTGATGTCGGCATTGAGGCCCACGCCGCAGTCGGTCTCACTGCTCTCGTTGCGGAAGGTGATGCCCGAGAGGGTGATGGGCTTTCCGTTGGAGGTGATGTTGATCAGGTTCTGCGTCTTCGCCTTCGACGGGTTCTGTACGAGGACGGTAGGCTTGCTGAAGTCCTGTATCTCCTTGCCGTTGCTGTCGGTGCTTCCCGTACAACTGCCCACGATCTCCAGAGAGGTGACAAACTTCTGTTTCTCTCCGTTGTTCACGAGGAGTGAGAAGGCATCGTTGCTGGAGTAGGCGGTAGAGAAGTACTCACCGTCGCGCACATACACCTTGCGGTCGGTCTTTACATCCGTGGCGGTGGTGTTGCCCGATGGGTTCGCCATCGCCACGATGGCACCACGCAGGTCGGTGCTCTGGTTGTCCCAACTGCTGCCGTCGCCTGTTCCTCTCTCTTCCGTACCGATGTACACGGCCTCCATATCGGAGAACTTGAATACATACTGGAACTCGTAGAGTCCGATGTCGATAGGCTTGTCCTTCTCCGTTCCGTCTTCCGAGAGCGGACCTACGTAGCGGGCATACGATGCACTGCTGGCACTGCGGATATACTCCGACGGATAACCGAACTTGGTGAGGCGCTTGGTGTGCTTGTCCCACCACTCCTTGTACTTGCCGCTCTCTACATTGTTCGTGTTTATCTCGCCGTTTCCTGCATCAGTCAGGATAGAGATGGCGGTAGGATTCCACTTGGCAGCCATGTCGTAGCCGCTCGATCCCTTCTGGGTGGTCGGTGCTGTGAAGCGAGGACCGTTGGAGGCGAAGTTGTCGGTAGAGAGGGTGATGTTGCCGTCGCTGGTGGTACTGGTTGTCGTAGGCATCTCGTCGGATGCGCAGTACGACATGGCCGACCTATCCAGTTTGACACGCTTGTTGCTCGATTCGTTGCCCCACAATACGGTATTGTAGAGTACAGGAGCAAAGCCATCGTTACCAAATTCTACGTGTACACTGGCGTTTTGGTTGGCCTTGTTGTTTACGATGAGGCTATTGGTGATGTTAACATCGTTGTAGCCTTCTGCCACACTGCCTGATTCGTAGTTTCGGTAGATGTAGATGGCACCGCCTTGTGATGCACCGCCACCGGAGTTCTGCGAGTTGGTCACGTCGTTGTTGGCGAAGAGGGAGTTCACGGCGTGCAGGTTGCCGTTCTCCGACTTGGTAAGATAGAGATACACGGCTCCGCCTTGTCCTGGGTCGCTTCCTGTGATAGTCTCGTCTTCGTCGGGGTGTGCCTGGTTGCCGCAGAGCGCACTGCCTATGATGTCGAGGCTGGCGTCGTTGGCGAAGATGGCACCGCCATGCAAGCCGGTGTTCTTCAGCAAGCGGCAGCGGTTCAAGGTGTAGTTTACACGACAGGTGTAGATGGCACCGCCACGACCCACCTCGTCAATTTCTTTCAGGTTGCCGTCATCGTCTACATCTCCTTCCTCTGTGTTCAGCGCGTCACTCGTCTGTCCGTCCATGATGGTGATGCCGTCGAGCATCACGTCGTTGTCAAGGTTGGCGGAACTTTCGGTAGAACTAATCTTGCTGTACACCACGTGGTGAACCTTCTTCTCGCTGCTGGTCGACTTGATGTCGCCGGAGAAGATGGTGGGGTTGGTAAACTCCCATGGTTCTATCAGTCCGTTGCCGTTGCTGTCGCCCATGTGGTTCTTGTTGCGCTCGGCAAGGATTGCCTGGATGTTGCCGTTGGGGGTCAGCGTAGTACCTTCGTATGCGGTGAAACTCTCTACGCCATCGGCTCTCTTCGTGTAGTCGGTGGGGTCGACAGGGTCTGACGAGTAGGCATCCGATGACATGAAACTGCCGAAGATGTCGACGTTCACGGGGATGGTAAAGCTCTGCATGCGGCGGTCCTTGATCTCGCCGGCTGCTGTCGTGGCATCGTCGCGCATCTGACCGGGCTTATAGGTACCGCCCGTCATCAGTATCTCGAAGTGGGTGGTGTCTGATGCCATGGCTGTGCCGTCGTCCAGTGTCTTGCTGCGCACCTCCTTGATGTAAGCCAAGGCAGCATCGAGACTGTTGAACGGGGTGAGGAACGACCGACCGATGTACTCCTGCTTGTCCTCATCGCTCACCTCCTCGCCACCTTCGTTTGACACGAAGAGGCGCAGCAGCAGTCTGCCGTCCTGGATGGAGGGCAGTGTCATGGCGTAGCAGCCGGCGGTGAGCTTGCCGTTCAGGTTGCGGGCTGTACCCGTCAGGTCGTAGAGACTGATACCCACGTTGCTCCATGCCTTGGCGTAGGCACTCTCCACACCGTTGCCCACCAGGGGTGAGTAGGCGCGGGGATAGTACTCGCCCGAGTTGGTGAAGTAGGTGGTCAGGTCGCTCGTCATCTCCGTGTTCTGGATGTTGGCGGGCAACTCCATCTTTTCTACGAAACAGTAGTTGTAGGGGTAGTATTCCACGGTGGTGTCTCCCATACCCTGCACATAGTCTGCCGCCTTGGTGTCTACCGCACCACTGATGTTCTTGTCGGTGGTGGCGGTGTTGCCCCAGATCACGCTGTTGCCCACCATTACGGTCTTCTCGTCGTGGTAGATGCCGCCGCCCGTGGTGGCACTGTTGCCGGCGATGGTGCAGTTGATGATGTAGGTATGGAATTTGTTTTCTTCGCCGCAGGTGGGTGCATAGATGGCACCGCCCTCCTGCGCTGTGTTGTCGTGCATCAGTGTACCCGTCACCATACCGCCCTTGAGCATGCAGAGCGCACCGCCCTGCAGGGCCTCGCAGTCGGTGATGATGCAGTTGCGGATGTGTGCCTTGTTGGGCACTACAGCAGCACCGCCCATGCCCTTAAAACCGGAGTTGTCGGTGGCCTTGCCGTCGATGAGGTGGATGCCGTCCACCACGGCGCGGTAGCTCAAGGCACTCATGTAGTAGTCTTCTATCTCGCCTGTGGGCCACTTGCCGAAGGTGATGGTGTGGTAGCCGTTCACCTCCTGCGTCACCGACGAACCTTCCTTCACCTCGGTCTTGGCGCTCAGCACGGTCTGGTATTCGGAGATGCAGTCGCGCTTGTCGTTGTCCCAGGTGTAGTTCACGGGCGTTCCGTTCTGCGACTCGCCCTCGTAGTAACCGCCCATCAGCCATACGCCGTCGGGCACAAGGAAGGTGTAGCTCTGCGGGTCGCTGCTGTCGGCGAGGGTATTGGCGTGGTAAACGAAGCGTTCGCCGTTCTCGTCGGTCTTGTAGCCTGCCACCTTTACGTAGACCTTATGCTTCAAGCTGTCGGTTTCGATGTCTTTATTCACCGTCTCAGCCTTCTTGCCGGCTGCCGTCAGCACGCTCTGCAACTTGTCGGCGCAGGCGGCGTTCGCAGGACTGTCGCCACTGCGGTTTCCCCATCCGTTCTGGGTTACGTAGTAGACGTAGTCAGTGATGCCGGAACGAGAAGTGCTGCCTTCTATGTTCTCTTTTTCTTGCGGAGCGATGTTGCTCTCGTTGTCTGCCTCATAGGCACCGATGTCGATGGCGCAGTCCTTGATACGGTCGGTATAGTCCATATCGGTGGAGGGCAGGGTTACGCCCGTACCCACATCGGTGGTTCCGCCGTTCAGACAGTAGTTGCCGCTCAAACCATTGGCCTCGTTGAGGCGATAGTCGTTGGTGAAGCGTGACTTGCGGTAGAGGAAGGTCGTGCCGCCGTCTACGTAGCTCTGCTCGGAGAAGGGGTAGGCGATGTTGGCATTCCACTTGTTACCGTAATCGCTCGTAAACTTCGCTGCGAGATCTGACTCGAAACTTTGGTTTACATAGCAGTTGTGCGAGGGTTGCATCAGCCATACGCTCGATGAGTTGATTTGCCTGTCCACCGTTGAACTACTGATGAAGTTGTCTATCAGGATGCAGTTGTATAGGGTGAGCTGTGAGGAGATACCCGTGTTGTTGTCCTGCCAGTGGAAGATGCCCGAACCTTGGCTCGACTCGTTGTAGGCGATGGTGTTGTTGTAGAACTTCGCACTTTCCAGGAAGATGCCGCCTCCACGGCTTGCACCGTTGTTTGCGCGGTTGTTCGCTACGACGAGGTTGTAGCCAGTGCCCTGCAACAGGTAGGCACCGCCGCCGTAACTCTCGTCAGCGTATGAATAAGCTAAGTTTCTTACCAAGAAACTGTTGGAGACGGTGGAGTTGGCACCGTCCATATACAGACCGCCAGCACGCACACGGTGGCCATAATTGAAGTTGTTTACGATGATGAGGTTCTCTAGCTCCACGCCTCTGAACACACGCACACCACCACCGCCGTCACGGTTACCAGACGATTCGCCGTGTGAAGCCATACGGATGATGTAGCCGTGGCGGATGGAGAAGCCGTCCCATTTCACGTTGCTGTATTCTTGATAGGCGGGGTCTGCGTAGGTAGAACCTGGCAGACGAGAGCAGTTGCCCTGTGTCGGGTTCGTGCCGTCGCCAGAGGCTGAATAGGTAGTCATACATACGTCGGGCTGGCGTAATACGTAACGGCGGATGATGTTGTTGGTATTGTTAATCAGCTCGGCGGTGTAGTTGTACTTCGAACCATCGGTGGGGTTGTTCTTTTGATAGTCCAGTTCCTTGCTACTCTTCGTCATGTATACTGGCGACTCCTTGCGTATCTGCAGGATGGTCTCGTAGTCGGTCTTGGTGAGGTCTTCGTATCCCTTGCGGGCGGGCACATACTGCGAGAGCAGCGGATGGCGGTCGCTCTCGCCGGGCACGCCGTCCTTGGGGAATCCGCCGTATACCTTCACACCGTTGCGAATCACAAAACCCTTGTAGTCGGTGTAGATGCCGGCACCTACCCATACCACCACGCTGTCTTCGCCGGCCTTCAGTGCCTTGTTGTATTCTGCAGCTTTCTCTACGGCATACTGCAGACCGCTGAGGTAACGCTCGTAGCGGTCGTTGGTGATGGTGTTGGCAGAAGCGCCATTGACCGTTTTAGTTCCCCATGTGTTGCCGGAGTTGGTAAAGAAGTTGGTGTAGGAGTTCTGGTTGGTGGCTGTACCGTAGGTTCCGCCGATGGTGGCGTAGTCGGTATTGTCGATGGTGGTATTGAGCAGCGTTTTGTCGCTCGTCTTTACATAGAAGTCGTTGCCGCTGCGTGCCTGTGTCACGTCGCACATGGCGTTGCCGATGATGGCTTTGCCCCACGATGTTCCGTCGTATTCGGTGGTGGTGGTCTTCAGCAGGTCGAAGTCGGGACTACCGTCTTGGTCATCGTAGTTGGCATCGTCGAAGGTCTCCCACTTCGTATTATACGACCTCACGTAAATCACCTTTCCAGCTTTGGGCAGTATTGCCTCGTAGGCTCCGAGGTCAGGAGCACCACCGAGGGTACGCTCCTTGCCGGGCAGGTCGAGCACGAGTTCGCTGCTGGCATCCTCCTGTGCCTGGTTGATGATGGCACTGTTGGCGCTGCTGCTCGTCAGCGGACGGAACTCAGCCTTGCCGCCATAGTACACGTTGCCGCTCATCTTTGCTCCCACCTCCTTGGTAGGGTTAGAGAAGTTGGCAGCACCTGTCTCGCCCAGGGTGGCAAAGTCGGTGGCGAGGGTGTTGTTGGCTCCCTCGGTGGTCCATGCACCGTTCACTTTTACCACGTTGCCGGCGGCATACGAGGTAGTGCCGATGTTGGCAGGGGCTGCGCCCTGGTTGTTGACGATAGTGACGTGGCGCAGGGTGAGCGTGTTGGTGGTTCCGCTCACGTAGATGACGGGCTCAGTGCCCGATGTCGAGGTGAGCGAGTTGGTGTTGTTAGATGCCGTTTCGGAGTCGCCGCAGGTGTTGTTGTTCACCACGCAGTTCTCCATCGTCAGCGATACGTTCACGGCATCGGGCAGGGTAGCCACGGCGGCACCGGCGAGGGCGGTGTTGTCCTCAAAAATGCAGTTCTGCAACTTCACGGTGGTGGGCGTGGTGGTCTTGTCCACACTGCCTATCAGCACACCGCCGCCATAGGGCTGGTGGGCAGTGCCGGCAGCGTAGGCGTGGGAGAAGACGTAGCCGTCGACGGTGACGTTGGCACCAGCCTCGATGCGCAGCAGGTGGTTCAGTCCGCCGCTCAGACTCTTGCCGTTGATGTTGCCGTGCAGCTCCGTGCGGTAGGTCACGGGGTTGCGCTCGTCATCGGCAGGGTTGGGGTTCTGGGCGTAGGTGGGGAAACCGCCCATCACGGTGAGGGGCAGTACGGTGGGCTGTATGCGGAAGCACTTCGACAGCGGGTCGTTCTCCTCGAAGGTGTAGGTAGAGGGAGGGGCGAAGGTGCCCGAACGGGCGCAGATCTCGAAGTGGTCGCTGCTCGTCTTGTCTATCTTGTGGGTGGTCTCTGTGCCGTCGCTGGTGATGACGTTTACCACGTCGCCGTCCTGGATGGTGGCGAGGTAGTCGTAGATCTCGTCAACCGACGAACTGCTGTATGCCTTCGCCCACGACGAACCGTTACCGTCGATGATCTCGGTGGCGCGGTCGAAGTAGATGCGCAGACTGTTTTTCGTACTGTTGTAGGCAAACACCACGTCGTTGTTGTCGGGCATGTAGGCACCGACGGAAGGCGAGGAGTTGAAGGTCTTGCCGTTGAGGTCTTGCTGAGGCTGGTAGAGGTCGGCGGAGGGCAGGAGCGAATAACTCGTTCCGGTGTTGCGGAAGATGGAACCGCGGCGGCTCTCCCAGTAGTAGTTGATGTCGGCGAGCGTGCTGATGACACCTCGCTTGCTGTTGAAGTCGTCTGCCGAACTGAACGGTGTGCCGCTCTCGCCCATCACAAATCCCTTGCCCTGGTAGTCGGAGGAGAGCGAGGTGGTACCGCTCTGGTAGATGTTGCTCCAGGAGGCGGCGTTCACGTCGCTGATGGCGTTGCTGTAGAAGCGTACCGTCTCACGGCTGGGGTTGAGGGCGAAGATCTGCGCCAGCGAGGTGGAGGTCTTCGTGGTACTGGTCTGGCGGAGCGAGTTGTTCCAGAGGATGTTGTTCTCCACCAGTCCGTTCTCGGTGATGTAGATGCCGGCGGTCTGTGCCGACTCCTTGTTGGCGGCATCGGTGGAGTTGTTGACGTAGTTGTTGGCGATGGTGTTGTTGATGACCAGTCCCGAACCGTCGAGGTAGACGGCGCCGTTGAGTGTACCCGTGTTGTTGGTGATCACCGAGGTGGCGAGTATCTGGTAGTAGTCCTGTCCGTCGGTGTCGGCTTTCTTCAGATACACGCCCGCACCGTTCTTGCCCGAGTTGTTGGCCACCATGCTGCGCGACACAAATCCTGTGCCGTCCACATAGATGCCGCCGCCGTTGGTGGCTGTGTTGTTGTAGACCAGACAGCCCGATACGTGTCCGTCCTTGCAGTAAACGCCGCCGCCACGCGGATTGAAGGAGGAACTGGACGACAGTCCGAGGTTGCAGTAGCGCACGGTGCAGTAGCGCAGGTTGGCGTTGGCATCGGCCATGTACACGCCGGCTCCGCAGTCGGGCTGGTAGTCGTTGGTGCTCGACTCCGACTTGCCGCCCTCTACCACGATGCCTTCGAGGTACATGGTGCTGGTGAATGCCGACTTGCCGGGCAGGGGGGCAAACCATACCACGTGGTACGACTGGTTGTTTGTCACCTCCCAGGTCTGGCTGGTACTGTTCCACTTCGCTTCCGTGAAGCTGTTGCCCTGCAGCACGGTGGGGTGCGCCCAGTACCAGGGCTTGCCGTTGCCGTAGTTGTTGGCCATGCGGTCCTTGCGTGTGGTCTCGGGGGTGATGGGATTAAAACCGCCGTACACGCTGATGCCGTCCTTCATCAGAAGGGCGATAGGCGAACTCTGGTTGTTGGCATCGATGTAGTTCTTCACGGAGTAGGTACCGCCAGCCACCCATACCTCGCCCTTCGTCCCCTTGTCGTCGGCGAGGGCGTTGATGGCTTCCTGTATGTCGCCCATGGCATCGTCCCAGGAGGTTCCCTTGCCTGTGCCGTTCTCCTTTACGTAGCGGATGCGGCCCGAGGCGAGGCGCACATACTCGTAGGCTCCGATGTCGAGGGTCTGACCGTCACTCTCGTAGCGGCGGTTGCCCTGTATGTCGGTGGTACTGCTCTCCAATGGCGACACCACGTAGTTCTGATAGTAGGTGAGGTTGCCTCTGCCGTAAAGGGCGGAGGTCTCCTCGAAGGCGAACGAATAGCTGGGGTTGGTAGAGCTGCGGGCGTTGAACGAACGGTCGTAGCCTGTGTTTACGGTGCTCTTCTCAAACCATGCCGCCGGGTTGGTGGTGCGGTTCTGCACGCTGATGTAGATGTTGCCGTCGGCATCGCAGTTGTTGTCGGCATCGGTCACCACCACCTCGGGGTAGGCGCACGACTTATAGAGGGGTTTGGTGTCTTGCTTGCTCAGGGTGGTGGAGTGCCAGAGCACGGTGTTGTACACGGCTCCGTTCTCACGCGTGGCGGAGAGACCGCTGTTGCTCACGGTAAGGTCTACCGCCGACACGGAGTTGGCGATGACGGTGCAGTTTACCATCTTGGCACTGGTGGAGAGGCGCACACCACCCGCCGTGTTGTTGTTCACGCAGGAGTTGTACACCGTGGCGGCACCGTCTATCCACAGTCCGCCGCCCTCGTTGTCGTTGCCGCTGCGCTCGCCGGCGATGTTGTTGAACACGCTGCAGTAGCGGATGCTCGACTTCGTGCTGGTGCAACTCTTGTCCACATACACGGCACCGCCGCGCGCGGCATAGTTGCTCACGAAGTAGCACTGCGAGATCGTAAACGAACGGTTGGCTGCATTGGCGTCGCTGCTGCGGCTCGACGTGTTGGTGACGAGCACGCCGCCGCCCCTGCCGTCGGTGGCTGAGCTGGCTCCCGAGGCACTACCTCCGGCGATGACAAAACCGGAGAGCACGGTGGGGTTGTTGTTGTCGTTGGTGTTCTCGTCGGTCACGCCCACCTGCATGGTGAGTACGTGGGTGGCGTTGTCGCTGCGCGTGGTGTTCTCGGGGTAGATGAGCAGTGTGGCAGTCACGTTGTCGTCGTAGCTGATGTCGCCCAGGAGCACCGTCTGGTACTTCATGTTGTACTTCTGCTTCACGGTGACGCGCTCGTCGGTGGATGACTCCGTGCCGGCGAAACCGCCATACATGGCAACGCCCGAAGGCAGCACGAAGCCGGCCTTCGGGGCGGTGTAGCTCTGCGCCTGGGTAGGACTCTCATATCCCTTCACCCATATCTGGTCGCCTGCCTTCGCCTTGGCGAGGGCGGCGGTGAGGGTGATGGGCGAGTCCCACGATGTTCCGCCGTCGGTGTCAGTCGCTTCCGCCGTCACATGATACGTGCTCTGCGCCACACTGGGGAGCGTGGCGGAGCACAGGAGGAGGCTGGCTATGATCGTATGAAACTTTGTCATCTTTTAGTTATTCTGAAATGTGATGGTATTGCTTCCCTCTGGGAACTTGCTGCCGGAGATAGTGGCATTCACCTTGTACCAGGTGGCTGACTGCAGGGGAGCATAGTTGGTGAAATCGAAGGTATAGTTGGTGGTCTTCGTCTCGGTGTCGTCCTTCAACTGCCATTGGATGTTGAACGTGGCCTTGGACTGCTTGCTGCCGTCGGGGAAGAAGTAGTGGTACACGCGGCCTTGGCGCTTGCTGATGGCGGAGGTGTTGACAAAAGTCTTCTGGCCTCCTACGGCTGCTACGTCGGATGACTGCAGGGTGGGGAAGAGGCGGCCGTAGCCGGTTCCTGTCTCCGTGGTGCTGCCTCCGTCGTAGGTGAAGGAGTTGACCGTCAACTCCTGGTAGGTATTCTTCTCCCATGCCGTCTTGGCATCCCACTGTATGTCGAGCTTTGTGGCGAGACGGCGGATCAGCATGCGCCAGTATTCCTTGCTCTCCACGCCGGTGTCGTCTGTCTCGTCCTTGAAGGCGATGGTAATGTCTTGTTGGGTAGTAAGGGCCCCCGTGCTGGTGTCGAGCTTGCGGGCATATCCCGAACCTACGCTGATAAACTTCGAGATGTCCATCGTGCCGTCTTTCGTGGCATAGTCGTTGCTGATGGTCAGTCCTTCCACGGCGGAAGTCTTGTCGGCACCATCCTGGGTCATATTCTTGAGCGTAGATTCCAGGTCGAGTCCTTGGTTGGCGGAATAGGTGACGCCATAGACGCGGCACGTGCCAAGGGGTACATAGCCGATGTACTGCCTGTACCCGTTGTCGTCTGCCTTTCCCAGTGTGCCGCCAATGCCGTTGGCATCGGTGCTGACCACTGCCTCGGTCAGTGTTTGCTCAAACTGATTCTTGGTGAACGTATCGTAGTACACCATCTGCCCCGGTTTGTCGTCCACGATATTGAGCGACTGTGTCTTCGTCTTGTAGACGACAATCACCGTGAGTCGGTCCCAGTCGGTGCGGTCGTAGGTGTCGTCTCCCGGGTCGGGCACGTCAGCCCGTGTCTTGGCATTGCTCGTCGTGTTGCTGGTAGGCACGGCAAAGGTAAGCGTCAGCGGCATCACCGTGTTGGGCTGCTTCGCCCCCTCGTCGCTGCTCTCACTCCCGCTGCAAGCCCCCAGACATAGCATCGCAGCTATGCCAACGGTCATTCCCAAATAGTATCTCAGTCTACTCATTTTTTACTTTTTTACCTTTTTACCTTTCCTCAGATATCAATGTCGTGCTCTCCTCCCTGTTTCCAGTCGAGTGTCACG
>CAVKZC010000060.1:0-14630 GCA_963660455.1 Sphaerochaetaceae bacterium
ATAGCGATTGCACCCACGGGCATAATGGCAGATGCCTGTAGCCGACCAAAGGTCGTGCATAGTCCATACCACAGGTTTGCCGCTCTTCAGTATCTTGCGGATGCCCTTGAGCGAAAGCATACCCTGGTTCACCCAGTGCAGGTGGACGACATCAGCTTCCTTAAACTCACGCGTCCCGGTAATGTCGGAACCGGCCGTAGCCATGTCTATCTCCCACAGGTGAAGTCTGGAGAAATGCAGATGCCAAAACACACACCAGCGTTCCCACAGGAAATTCCAACTCGACTTGAGGGAATGCGGCAATCCAGCCACAGTTATATCCTCTGTGGTTTTGTCGCGCACCAGCATCTTCGCCTTGACACCATTGTTGTTAAGGGCATCCATCAGACGGTTGGCTGCCACTGCGGCACCTCCTGTCCTTTCGCTTGTATTGACTATGAGTACTCTCATTGCGGTAATCGTTTGTCTCTACATGCAAAGGTAGTGGAAAATAGGGAAAGGACAAAACAAAAGGGACAAAAAAATACGCTACAACTCTCAACGAGCTGTAGCGTATCCGTATGTTTAACTAAATCTTTTTCTTAATCCAAAGGCAGTCTCACGACCCCCTTTGTTATCTGTTAAACAATCTACCTTAAAACCTAATAACTAAAAACCTAAATCTATTACTACTAACCTAAACAATCTATTAACCTTTTGACGATGCAAAGGTACTACTTTTTCTGCATTACCTCCAAACATTATGAAAGGAAAATGATTGTTTTTATTGAATTTTTGATATACATCAATCAAATGTGTACGTGCACAACAGTATTTAAGAACTGATTAACGCTCGTTAAGCTTTCTCTACGAGCACTGTGGCATAAGCCGAAATACCTTCCATACGCCCCGTGAAGCCCAACTTCTCGGTAGTGGTGGCCTTGATGGAGATATTGTCCTCGTCAGTACCTATCACCTGGGCAAGGCAGGCTTTCATGGCGGGCACATGCGGATTGAGCTTGGGTCGCTCGGCACACACCGTAGCGTCGATGTTGCCTACCACATATCCCTTGGTAGCTATCAGTTCCACCGTTTTGCGCAGCAGTATCTTGGAATCGACATTCAGCGTCTCGGCAGACGTGTCGGGGAAATGGTAGCCTATGTCACGCATATTGGCAGCCCCGAGCAGTGCATCGCATACGGCATGTATCAGCACGTCGGCATCGCTGTGGCCCAAGAGCCCGCGCTCATAGTCTATCTTGATGCCACCAAGCCAAAGGTCGCGACCTTCCACCAACTTATGGACATCATATCCAAAACCTACTCGTATCTTCATGCCTTTTTGCTTTTTTACCTTTTTACCCTTTTACCTTTTTACCCTTTTACCTTTTAAACAGGTCCTTGATGCCATCCATGTCGAACGTGAGCGAGAAACGCAGCGTCTGGTCGAGCGGATTGCTCTTGGCCGTGGCGATGACGTAACCGGCATCGAGCTGGAACACACTCATCTTGAATCCCGCACCGACGGCAAAGTACTTGCGGTTGCCCTTGTTCTGGCTCTCGTGGTGATAACCGGCACGGAGCATGAACTTGTCGTTGTAGGTATACTCGGCACCGACGCCATAGTTGATTTCCTGCAACTCCTCCTTGAATCCTCCGGGAGCATCAGAGAAGCTCTTGAAGATGCCGGTAATGGCCGACATATTGTTATACTCCCTATGCACGCGTTCCACATATGTAGAGGATGATTCATTGTTCTCCTGTGCAGGAACGGTAGGCACCAGATACTTGTTGGCATCGGCGGTAACGGTAACGCGGTTGTACTCGTCTATAGGCACCATGAGCGATGCACCGAGACGCAGATTGGCAGGCAGGAACTCACTGTACTCCTTGCCGCTGTACTGTATCTTACTACCAATGTTGGAGATATCGAGACCGATGCCCAACTGACATTCGCGCTGCCCTATATTGACATAATTCTGATAATAGGCAGCAATGTCGGCCGCAAAGGCAGAGGCCGGTGACCAGTTGTCAGTATAGTCGAAACGCATGTCCGAATAAAGCCAGCGCACGGCGGCAGCCAACGAGAACTTTTCGCTCAGCATCAGCGAATAGGCCACGTCTACTGACATCTCATAAGGATTGATGGTCATACCTGTACCTGCTTGGGCATCGGCTGCAGAGGTATAGATCTTACCGAGGTTGAAATAGCGCACAGAGCCAGACACGGCACTGTGCTGTCCTATGCGGTAATAGCCTGCAAGATAGGCAAGGTTCATATCGTTGACCAGCGAGCGGAGCCACGGCGTAAAGTTGAGCGACACGCCGGCACGCGATATACAGAACGGATACTTGGCTGGGTTCCAGTACTGCGAGTTGGCATCAGGGTCGGTGGCTGCACCCACGTCACCCATGGCACCGGCACGCGCATCAGGCGCGATGGTTTGCGAAATAACAGCATACTCTACAGGGTTGAAGAGCTCTTTCTTCTCTTGGGCCCCAGCCCACATAGCTACTTGGGCAAGGCAAACAGCCAGGAATATCTTGAATGTCCGATTCATGTTGCTTGTTTGTATCGTTCTTTTGTATTCTTACTTTTCTTATATATATAATAAGGTGTAGCGGCATGTGCTTGAAGCCTCCAAACCGCTGTCACTATCCAACAAACGGAAAGATGCGCGATTTATTTTGTCCGAATCCTTATTTGTTGTTAATGACTATCAGTTTCTTGGCTTTCGAAGCATAGCTGCTTCCGTCGCACGCCACCTTGATGCGGTAGAGATACACACCCGTCTGCAAGGGACGACCGCCGTCCACAGACAAGTCCCATGCCACCTCGTAGGTTCCGGCACCCGACAGGCCGCTCTCGGAATAGCGCCATATCTCCCTGCCCGAGGTGTCGAATATTTCCAGCACCACATCCATGTTGCTCTCCGTACGGTCATGGCTGATGACAAAGGTGGTGGAGGTGCGGGCGGGATTGTTGGTAGCATTCACGTCAAAGAGCTGGGGCTCCAGTCCCTTCACCACATTGAAATTGAGGGTGACCGTAGAACTGTTGTTCTGTATGTCCCAGGCACGGAACTGCAGCTTGTGCATTCCCTCCTCGAGTTCAGGGATGCTGTAATAGGCTGTCCCGCTGGTGTATGTACCGAAGTCGTAGGAGAAATAGTCGTTGAGCGAATAGGACTTGTTCATGTCGCCGTCGATGGTAAGCAAGAGGTCGTGACCTATGCCGCTACCCGAAGCGTTGATACCGTCCTTGTCCTTGATCTGCGCCACAAAGTAGGGCGTGGTATTCACGTTGCCGCCATCGGCAAACGTAGGTGAATTGAGGTAACAATAGATGGACGGCCCGACAGAGTCGTTAGGTACATCCTCGCTTCCTCCCACGATAAACTTGTCGCAGGCTCCGTGGGCCCGTTTGCCACCAGTGCTGTAGGCATAGAGACTGATGAGTCCCTGACTGTCGGAGTAATTGATGTCCTTAGGCACGGCAAAGGTAAAATCGAACTTTCCGCTGCGCACGCTGTCCGAACCGTTGTAGAGCGTGTTCTGACGGTCGTAATAGGTAAAGGCCGTCTCGGCTCCGTCGCTCGACGTATTGTTCAACTTGCAGGTAATCAGTTCGCGGGAGTCACGCACCGTAGCCGTGACATATCCCGTAAAGTCGCTGGCGTTTTCCACATGGCCGGCAATCTTCACGATAGATCCCGCCTCCACCTGCGGTAGTTGCCCTGAGCTTACCGCCACACCGTCGATGCTGTCTACCACCATCTTCATGGTAGGCAGGTTGAGCGACAAGGCTGGGTCGCCCAACAGAGAATACTGAAGATGGTTTTCTGCCACGTCCCGTTCGTACACCTTTTCTCCACTGCTGGTATAATAATAGTTATTACCCAGCATCACGTCGTTCTGGGCAAGGCGGTGCGCCTCCCCTATAGTGATGGGGGTGCCGTCGTCCTGTAGAGACAGGACACGCTTCATGAAGGCATGGTTGATATACTTGTTGGCTGTGGTAAACACGGTTCTGGTAGTGCCGTAGAAGGCTACAGCCCCACCCTTCTCGTTGAGTACGGCTGTCTCGCCGATGGTCTCGTCCACGCCGTCGAACGGCATGATGTCACAAGCCGCAGTAACCCACAGGGGGAGATGCTTGTTGCGGAAAGCGGCAAAATCGGAGAGCGTAAGCACCTGCTCGTGCGATATCTGCGTAGCACTGCCGTGGCCGGCATAGTCCATGACAAGTGCTCCGTTGCTCTGCTGTTGTTTGATGGCCTTGGTCACATCGGGATAGCTAAAGCCCGTAGAAGACGACTGCCGTGTATAGGCGTCCCACATCACCTTCTTGACAAGATAGCCGGGATAATAGCTGGCTATACTGTCTGCCACGCTGTTCACATCCTGCATGTGCACGTTGTTGTTGCCGTCATCGCCCATAAACATGACGGTGTTCTGCCACACACCTCCTCCGTTGGTGTCGGTAGCATAGTTGATGGTCTTGTCCACCATGATCTTGGCCTCTGCCGCGGTGGTGACAGGAAAACGTCCCACACCCACATCCTGCATCTCGCGCGTAGGTACACTTCCTGCGCCCTCTGCCAGGATGCCAAACCAACTATCGCTCACATAGCAGGCCGTCTCGCTGAAAGAGTTCTCACTCTCGAAAGCCAACAGATAATCGTCGGGCGACAGGTTGCGGCAATCGGTCGTGAGCATACGGTTGTCCCACACGCAGTCGCCGAAGAGCAACAGATACTTGGGCATATTGGCCGTATTCTGCCCTGCCTTGTCGTAGAGCATACGCAGATAACGGCGGTAGGCATTGGCATCAGGGGTACCGCTGGCAAACTCATTGTACAGTTCGTCGGCAGGCACGATGTTCACGCGCATGCTGTCGTGGCTCTCATGGTGAGCCTTGAGGCGTTCGGCCTGTGCGCGCAACTTCTGCGATGTGGGGATGATGATAACCAGGTCAGCAAAATCGGCAGCATGGAGGTCCTGGTTCTGTATGTTGTAGACGTATGACGCGGCAGGGAATGAAGCCGAGAGCGACGGTGCCGGCATCGGGTCGTTCCACGTCATGGACACGTAGTCGAGGCGTATGGCTCCACCACTTGCCGCCACGACGGTGATGGTGTCCTTACCCCACGGCTCCAGGTCGGTAATCGCCACAGAGCCATACTGCTGCGCCGCCGTGCAGTAGGAGCCAATCTTTACCGTAACGGAAAGTATCTGCTTGCCCTTGCGCATCACCTGGGCCACGGTATTGGTAGTGCCAGATGACACATTGACATAAAGGGTTCCCTTTGTGCTGGAAGTAGGATTCTCGATTACCAGTTGCTGACTGCTGCCTACGGCGATGGCCGTGGGCGAGAAGAGGTTGCGCCCGCCATGATACCAGCTGTAGCCGTCTTCCTCGTAGAGCGAGTGATAGAAGTCGGGGGCCACGCTCTTGCCGTCTGACGAGCGGTAGAAGGAATTGACAAACTCGGTGGAGTCGACTGTTGTCGGGGCATCGTCGCCCTGTGTTATGAAGTAATATCCGTAGTCGGAGTAAGGATTGCGCGTACGTGTAGAGATGGTGGAGGAGGACCAACTGACAGGTCCTTTACCATAAAACAGATGCCTGCCTCCGACAATGCACTGGGGCACCTCCTTCAGGTCATCGTATGTGGCGAGGTCTTCCCCTTTCAGCGCCTCGTTCTGCAGATTGCCGCCATAACCATAGATTTTCACTTTGTCAAGGTCTGTGAATCCAGCCTGGCGTATCACCGACTCGGTGAGCTGGTAGACACCGCTCTCCCCTACCCTTATCTTGGCCCAGTTGCCTGAGGCGAGCACGGAGTGTGCAGCATACTTGTCGGCTGAAGAGGCCAAAGCTACGGATGCTCTCCTGGCACGGAGGGCACTGCCGCGAAGGGCACGTGCCTTGATGTCGAGCATAAAACTGGCGAGTGCCTGATACTTGTTGGAGCGGAAAACCAACGGGCAGAAAGACACCGTCAGAAAGCCCTTCTGCCTGCTTACGGTGATATACTGCTCCACAGCCACCTGCGACGGCAGGGCTGCACCGGAGAGCCTATTATAGTTGGCTATGTCGGTCACGGTCATGTCTATATACTCGGGGTATCTCACCGTAACGGTATAGACAGAGTCCTCGTAATTGTCGCCCAAGGGTATGGAATAAAGGAACCGCGGCAACACAGAGTCTACCTCCACTTCCTGCGCTGTCAAGTTGAAAAAGCGTTGTGAGGCATTCGCTGTCAGCGATCCTAACAGCAAAGCCAGCAATAGGGTATATTTCAAAATCCTTTCTTTCATACGTCTAAGGTAGGATATTAGGATGGTGTTATAAGGGGTTAACAAGGGTGTTATAAGGGTGTTATAAGAGTGTTATAAGGGTGTTGCAGAGTGGCATAAAGGCTTCTTCGAGGTCGGGAGGAGGGGGCAACCTCCGTTCTCCATCTACTTGCAGTTGAAGTCAAGCACTTTCCTCTCCTCAAGATAACCCTCCAGATGGTCATCGATATGCACGGGGCCACACCCTGTAGGGCATCCGGTATACAGCAGGTCGCCCGTCTTCAGCGTAAAGTACTGGCTGATGTAAGCCACTATCTCGTCTACCTTGTACAGCATGTCGCACGCGCACCCCTCCTGGACGGTCTGCCCGTTGATGTCGAGGTGGAAACGCAGAGACTGTATGTCGCGCAACTTCTGCAGGTCTACCCACTCGCCTATGACAGCCGACCCGTCAAAGCCCTTGCACAGTTCCCACGGCTGGCCTTTCTCGCGCAACTGCTGCTGCATCTCGCGCGCGGTAAAGTCGATGCCTACCGTCACCGCATCGTAATAGCGGTGGGCAAAGCGCTGAGGTATCGTCTTGCCAAGCTTGCAAATGCGCACTACCAACTCTGTTTCATACTCTATCCTGCCGAGGTGGTCGGGGATAAAGAACGGCTTGCCGTTGGTGAGCAGAGCTGAGTCGGCCTTGGTAAAGATAACAGGGCGCTCTGGTTTAGATAACGTACCGTGCAGCGATTTATTGTGTTCGGCATAGTTCATGCCAATGGCAAATATCTTCATTTTTTACAGAAAAAGAAAAAGGGGAGGCAGGAGAAGCTTTGATGCCAACTCCTGTTCTCCCCTCGCTATCTAATTTAACTATAGGTCAAAACATGATAGCTTGCCCGCCTGACCAAGCACAGACAACAAAGTCTGATTGAGCCAAGCATCCGAAGGCACAGTCTATTTAAGACTATTATTCGGCAGCAAGTGTGAAGCGCTTGTAAGCAGTGATCTTCAGAGTCTTGCTCTGTGAGGCGAGGAACTGAGAAACAGTCTGCTTGTCACCGTCACCGAACTGGAACTCCTGGTCTACGAGGCAGTTCTCCTTGAAGAACTTGGCCAGACGGCCATTGGCGATGTTCTGTACCATATTCTCGTTCAGAGAAGCAGCCTTCTCCTCACCAACAGTCTTCTTGATCTGGCGAGCCTCCTCAGCCTGCTCAGGTGTCAACCAGCCCTTCTTGGTGTTGCTCTCGATGTGATCCTCAGAGTCAACGTGTGCAGGGTTGATGCCAGCCTTCTTCAAGGCAGCATTGACAGCCTTCTCAACCAACTCTTCCTTGGTCTTGGCAACAGCCACCTCAAGCTCCTTCTTCTTAGTCTCCTCAGAAACAGAAGACTCGTCGAGGGCTACAGGGCGCATGGCAGCCACCTGCATAGCCACCTTGTGGCCAGCCTCCTCGTTGTTCTCGTTGAGCTGAACCATGGTGCAGAGAGTATGCTTGCCCATGTGGTCGTAAACAGAGATGTTCTCACCTACGAGGAAGTTGTAACCATCCAGTTCCATCTTCTCGCCTGTGATACCAGAGCGGTGCTTTACTGCAGTCTCTGCATCGTCGCCAGAAGCGAGCACCAACTTCTTTACCTCGTCCAGGCTCTGAGCCTTGGCAGCGATGGCAGCGTCCAGAATCTCGGCAGTCATGTCGATAAACTCCTTACCGTTGGCCACGAAGTCAGTTTCACACTTAACGGCAACCATTGCAGCGAAACCCTCAGTGCTCTTAACGAGCACGCAACCGTTGGATGTCTCACGGTCAGAACGCTTTGCAGCAATAGCCAGACCACGCTCGCGAACGAGCTCAATTGCCTTCTCGATGTCACCATCAGCCTCAGTAAGAGCCTTCTTGCAGTCTGCGAGACCGGCACCTGTCATCTTGCGAAGCTTCTGGATGTCAGCTATAGTAACAGCCATAATCTTTATATCTTTCTATTAATAGTTAATAATCTTGGAAATCACTTTAGCCATCAATCCGTTTACGAATCAATGGCTAAAGTTATGTGTGTGTCAGTATTACTCGGCAGCAGCTTCCTCTTCCTTGCGGGCAGCCTTCTTGGGCTGATCCTTCTGCTCGGCGGCAGCCTTGTCGTCAGCCTTCTCTACCTTGCGCTCCTGCAGACCCTCGGCGATAGCACCGCAAACTGCAGAGAGGATAACCTCGATAGAGTCCTTGGCATCGTCGTTGGCAGGGATGATGTAGTCGATATTCTTAGGATCAGAGTTGGTGTCCACGATACCGAACACAGGGATACCGAGACGGTTGGCCTCCTTAACAGCGATGTGCTCCTTCATTACGTCGATAACGAAGAGTGCGCTGGGGAGACGAGTCAGGTCAGCGATAGAACCGAGGTTCTTCTCCAACTTGGCACGCTGACGGCTTACCTGCAGCAGCTCGCGCTTTGAAAGGTTAGAGAATGTACCGTCGTTCATCAACTTGTCGATGTTTGCCATTTTCTTCACAGCCTTACGGATTGTAGGGAAGTTTGTGAGCATACCACCTGGCCAACGCTCAATAACGTAAGGCATGTTGACAGAGGCAGCCTTCTCGGCTACGATGTCCTTAGCTTGTTTTTTAGTAGCGACAAACAGGATCTTCTTTCCTGACTTGGCGTAACCCTTCAAGAGCTCAGCAGCCTCGTCTATCTTGGCTACAGTCTTGTTGAGGTCTATGATGTGAATACCGTTACGCTCCATGAAGATGTAAGGAGCCATTGCTGGGTTCCACTTGCGACGGAGGTGTCCGAAGTGGCAACCTGCCTGGAGTAACTGGTCAAAATTTGTTCTTGACATTGTCTTTGTTGTTTAATGTGTTGTTTACTTTCTTTTTAATCTTGTAGTCAGATCAGTCGGCGGGTAGTCCCCGATTAATGGAATCTCACCGATTTAGATACTAAACTGTCCAGCTTGAGTGAAGAGTAAAGAACGAAGAGGGATGAATCATGTGCCTTCTCCCTGCGCTCCGGCCCTGCACCCTTTTAACCTTATTATAATAAAGAACATCAAGCAGAAGAAAACATCGTTTTTCTCTCTCCGTCCTCCATTTCCAAAGATTAACGCTTGCTGAACTGGAAGCGACGACGAGCCTTTGGCTGACCCGGCTTCTTACGCTCAACAGCACGTGAGTCGCGTGTCAGGAAGCCTGCATCCTTCAAAGCCTTCTTGTCCTCGGCGTCTACCTTGACGAGAGCACGTGCGATAGCGAGGCGGAGAGCCTGGCTCTGGCCAGTGAAACCACCACCGTCGAGGTTGGCCTTGACATCATACTTGCCCTCAGCCTCGAGCAGCTGCAACGGCTGCTTCACCACGTAGCGAAGGATTGCTGAAGGGAAATAGGTCTCAATATCTTTCTTGTTGATTGTGATCTTACCTGTACCCTCTGAAAGGTAAACACGAGCTATAGCGCTCTTGCGGCGACCAATTGCATTTATTACTTCCATTATGCCTTATTATTTATACTGGTTAATATCAATTGCCTTTGGCTTCTGAGCCTCATGCTTGTGCTCTGTACCATCGTAAATGAAGAGGTTGTCCATCAAAGAACGGCCGAGACGACCCTTTGGCAACATACCCTTTACTGCATGACGCAGAATCTTGTCCATACCGTCAGGACGCTTGCGCAACTCTGCAGGAGTGTTGAAGCGCTGACCACCAGGATAACCAGTGTAGCGTGTGTAGACCTTGTCTGTCTCCTTCTTGCCGGAGAACACCACCTTGGCGGCGTTGATGATGATAACGTTGTCGCCACAGTCTACGTGTGGAGTGAATGTTGGCTTGTACTTTCCGCGGAGCAGCTTGGCTACTTTAGAGCAGAGACGACCTACAACCTGGTCGGTAGCGTCGATAACGACCCACTCCTTCTTAGCTGTTTCCTTGTTTACGGAAATAGTCTTGTAACTTAATGTGTCCATTTTAATTTTTAAATTTACTACTAAAAAACTTTTTTAATCTCACATGTGTGGTCTGACGATTCACTAACCACAGCACCCGGCCACAGGTACTGCTATTAACACGCCTTACCATGGGGACTCTAAGCGTATCCCCGAAATAATCGGACTGCAAAGGTACACATTATTATTATAATAACGGTACGCTTTGCAGTCCGATACCCTACCATTTACGGTTTATTAACTATATTACGAACTTTTAACCACTTCCTATAGGGTTTTCGTTGTATTATTTCAGTTTCTTCAAGTCTATCTCCTGATAGGCCACACGCTGCCGTCTCCAGGTATAGATGCAGTGTAGTTTGCCGTCCTTTCCCTGTATGATGGCGGGATAGGAGTACTGGCTCACGGGACTGTCTTCGAGCGTGAGCAGGTGCCGCCAGTGGGTACCGTCGTCACTGATGGCGAGGCTCAAGGGGGTGCGCACACCCTTTGGCGTGCCTGGCAGGGTTTCAAAGTCGTTGTATATCATGACATGCCTGCCGTCCTTGAGGGTTACAGCATCGGTCCCGCTCTGGTTGTTCTCCAGGTCAAGGAGCGTCACCTTGCTCCACGTATCTCCGCCATCGCTGCTGAGAGAAGAGGCTATGCGGGCATTGCGTGTTCGCATGAGTGCCTGCAACCGCCCGTCTGCCAACCGGATGATGGATGGCTGTATGCAATAGATGGGGGCTGCTGCCTTACCTTTCTTATATATAGGGTGCTGCATATCCACCGAAGCAGAGTCTACATCATTGGTAGCCGGTGCCGTTTCTGCGTCCACGGGTCCTACATATTTCCACTGCTTGGTCTTCAGGTCGTATATTTCCACATGGAACTTCCAGCCCTTGCCCTCGGTGCTCGAACCGCAGAGCAGTCGACCGCCTACCAGTTCGGGCTTATTCTTGATGGGACCGAGGAAACCCTGCGGCAACGCTTCACGTTCACCCCACGTCTTGCCTCCGTCTTTCGATTTCACTACCCATCCCGTCCAGTCGGCCACCGACGAACCAACCTTGTAGAAGAGCCACACCTCGCCATCGGGCATGGTGTAGAGCACGGGGTTCCAGCACGCCTTGCGCTTCAGGTTGTCGGGAGTCGTCACGTTGGCCGTCTTCGAACGGTAGTCGTAGCGGTAGTCGGCTGACAAACCGAAACGTCGCGCTACATCCTTGATGGGGCCCTTGTCTGCGGCAGTTGTCTTCTCGTCAATACCCGACAAACCTGCCATCTTGGCCTCGTCCGTACCCATGCGGTACACTCCGTCTGCAGCCAGTATGGGTTTCTCCCACGTCTTGGCGCCCTTGGGTTTGCGACTCACCCAGATACATACATCGGGGTTGCGTTCTGCTGTTCCTCCGAAGTAAGAAGCCACGAGGTCACCGTTCTTCAGTTGGGTAATGGTAGAGGCATGTGCCGAGGGGAACCCGCTATAGTCATAGAGGAACTCATCCTTGACGATGGCCTCACTGCGGGTGGGGATGTCTACCGAGTAGTGGTAGTCGCCACTGCCCACCTTCTCTTCCTTTCCGCCGGGCAGGCACACCTGTGCCGTGGTGTTACAGGGCACCGTGATGTCCCATTCCAGATGCTGCAGCGTCTTGCGCCAGTGGCTCTTCACCTTGCCGTAAGGCGTATCATAGTCGGCATTGACATATTCGCAGTTCGGTATGTCGAACTCAGGTTTCAGTACGATATTGCGGTAAGCCACAGCCGGATTGCCGTCAGCATCGGTGTCCTGCTGGCGTATGCCACCCAGATACTGGTAGCACCATGTAAGCAGGTCGCCGAGTAGCATGACATGGTTGCCCGAGTTCATCTTCGGATTGGCCTTGTCACCGTTCCACAACTCCCAAATGGTAGTAGCACCATTCTCTGCCATATATCCCCACGAGGGGTATGACTTCTGCGTGGCGAGGAGGTACGACACCTCCGGGAAGCCATTGTCGCTCAATCCTCTGAGCAGCCACGATATGCCTATCACACCGCAGTTGACATGTTCCTTTGCGTCCACGCAGATGCTCCTTACCACCTGCCGTGCGATCTCGCTGCGCAGGTTTTCGGGAGCGATACCAAAGGCAAGGGCCAGCAGGTTGGCAGTGGATGTGTTGTTGCCATAATAGACGCTGTCGGGATAAAGCACATGGCCGGGGCGGCGCGACGTGCCGTGCTTTTCGGTAAGGAAACGGGTGTTGAAAGCCCGCACCATGGCCGAGCGCTGCTCTTCCCACCGGGTTGCCTCTTCGGCGAGTCCCTGCATATCGGCAAACTGCCCTGCCAGCTGGAGACAGCGTATCATATAGGCAGTTGCTATCAAACTGCCGTCGGTCTGGCGCTTGGGGTCCTGACTGTGTATCAGCTCCAGTTTCTCTGGCGGCACACACCAGTCGCCATATTTGTCTTTGGTCACGATGCCGTCCTTGTCGGTATACTCCTCCATGACATGGTTGATCCATTTCTTGATGGCGGGATAGGCATCTATGACAGGCTGCCTGTTGCCATACTGCCTGTACAGCATGTCGCACGTAAAGGGCAGGGCTGCCGGCCACGTTACATTATCCGTATAATAATTCCAGAAAGCGGGAGCCACGTCAGGTATACACCCGTCCGACCGCTGTGCGTCGCAGATGTCGTGCATCCACTTGCTGTAGAGCCTTTCGTTGTCAAAGAGGAAGCTCTCGCCGAGGGCTCCCACGGTGCGGTCGCCCAACCATGGCTGGCGCTCGTTGCGCTGCGGACAGTCTACAGGCATGCCCTTGTAGTTGGACGCTATGCCCCACCCGGCGTTGCACAACACCTTATTTAATATAGTGTCCGATGTCTCCAGATGTCCCGTCGTTGCCATCGCATCGCCCACGGTATAGGCTGTGAAATCATCCTTACTGGCATTCTTCATGCCTGTGATGGCCGCATAACGGAAGCCGTGATAGGAGAACACGGGGCGCCACTGCTTGCCGTTCTCCCTGCCGTTGCACACATAGATGTCTTCGGAGAGTGCATTGCGGAAGTTGTCGAGATAGAGCGACCCGTCGGCTTTCAGCTTTTCGGCATATTTCACACGGATGGTGTCGCCTTGTCTTCCCCTCACGTTAAAGCCTATCCATCCCGCCATGTTCTGTCCGAAGTCAACGATGATGGTGTCGTGGCGGTGGACGAGTGTCTGTGGATGGCCATAGACCTTCTCCTCCATACTCTCCATGGGTTGTGCCATGAGCGTACCGTCGGGGATGGCGCAGCGCACGGCCTTCATCCACTTGCTGTCGTCATATCCCGGCATGTTCCAGCCCGCCATCTCACGGCGGGCATCATACTCCTCGCCGTCATACTCGTTGTTGCTGCGCACGGGGCCGTCGCAGCTCAACCGCCATGAGTTGTCGGTGCTCCATGTATCGGTCTTTCCATCGGCATACTCCACCCTGACGTTGATGCGGCACTTCGGGAAACCGAAGAAGGGTGTCTTGTATGCCTTCTCCTGCCGCATGGGGAAGAAGCGCCCGTTGCCCAACTTGATGGCAATGGCATTGGCTGCATCCGAAGAAAGGAGTGTAGTAATGTCGTATGTGTTGTAATAGATCGTCTTGCGGTAGTCGGTGGGTGCAGGCTGCAGCACATGGTTGTCGCCGGTGCGCTTGCCGTTGACAAAGAACTCATAGAGCCCCAATCCTGCCACATAAGCCACGGCCCGCTTTACCTGTCCCTTCGCCTTGAAGTCCTTGCGCAGGTAACGCGCCGCCAGACGGGAGTGCATACCGCGCTGTTCGCCAGGCTGCAGATCGTCCAGTCCTATCCATGTACCGCGCCACTTCGTCTCGCCCAGCAGACCGACGGTAAAGCTTTGCGGGGCTGTCCATTCCGACTTGCCCCTGTTGGTAGTGATGCACACTTTCCAATATGCCTCGGCACCACTCAACAGGGTCTTGCCTTGATAAGGTATCCACAACTGTTCGCTGCTTTTCTGTTCACCGCTGTCCCAAAGGTCAGCCTCTCCCCTGTCGAGTTTTTCGCGGGTAGAAGCCACCATGATACGGTAGGCGGTCTGCGCCACATTCTTCTTGGCAGAGGTTATCTGCCAGGAGAAACGCGGCGTGGCTGTACCGATGCCCAACGGGTTGACACGGTTCTCCGTACGCATCTGCACCACTTCCACATTGGCAGCACCCATATCTGTTGCCGTCATGGAGGCAACCAGCAGTAGACTGTAGAATATTTTGTTCATTGCTCGTTCTTCACTCTTCGTTCGTCATTCGTCACTCTTCGTTCGTCACTCTTCTTTTTTGGCATATGCCTCTTTTTAGTGATGATTAAAAAATAACTTGGTACAGTTTGCTCCCTTTTTTACTCTCAGCGCCCTGAAAGGGCAACCTGCACATAGCCCAGGGCAA
>CAVKZC010000061.1:0-14621 GCA_963660455.1 Sphaerochaetaceae bacterium
AAAACGAAAGGAATCTTTCTTTCTTTAACCTTTTATAACGTCCTTTCCTTGATGATTGCCCCTGTATTGCTGTTTCGGGATTTTGCGCAGAGGCTGTTGTCGTATATGGTTTTTCGAACACGAATCTCACGAATCAAACGAATCGGGCATGCGCCGGACATGTTTTTCGAACACGAGTCTCGCGAATCTCACGAATCTTGTTTGACAACAAGGCGTTAGCCCTTCCGTGAGTTCCGTGGTCGAAAAAAGACACCCAGAGATTCGTTTGATTCGTTTGATTCGTGTTCGAACCCCATAGCACCGATAGGTGCGTTTCCGTGAGTTACTTCCCGTTGGTCAGTGGGTCTTCGACGAGTCTCCGCTTTCCGTGTTCGAAAAGATTCAACCTGTACGGTTGCACCGCGCCCTGAAAGGGCAACCTTCATGGAATTTACTATACAAGTCGTTTTTTCGAACACGAATCACACGAATCCCACGAATCTTTATTCTCCCCGCGAATCTTTATTCTACCACAGATCTCACAGAACCCACAGATTTTTTCAACCGTACAGGTCGAAAAGATTCGACCGTTACAGGTCGAACTAATTTCGGCCGGAATTGGAAATGAGTTCCGCCAATTGGTCCATCAATTCCTTGTTGGCGGTCAGGTCTTCCAGACTGAGGTGCATGCGATATCGCCAGTAGTGCTTGGGATTGGCGGGGATGTTGATGCGCTCGGCATCGGCATCGGGCAGACGCAGTTTCTCGTCGACGGCCAGCCAGTCTTGTATGCTCAGCACGCAGAGCATGGACGGGGAGGTAAGGTGGCGCGAGATGATGTCCTTAGCCAACCAACCTGGCAACGGATGGGGAGCGGGACCCTGGCGGTGGAGCATCGTGTTGTAGTACTCCTGTGTGCGAGAGATGTTCTCGTCCCACCACATGCGCAGGGTAGGCATGTCGTGGCTGGAGATGGTGCATACAGAACGGTAGGGGTTGCGGCTCAGGTGGCCGAACTTCACCGATGGGTCCTTGGGCATGCTCTGCAGTTCGAGGCTCAGTATCTTCAGTTCGTTCATCACCCATGGCACGCAGTCGGGCACCATGCCGAGGTCTTCGGCGCATACCATCATGCGCGTGGCCTGTACCAGTGTGGGCAACTTCTTCATGGCCTCACGGTACCAGAACTGGTTGTTGCGGCGGTAGAAGTAGTCGTTGTAGAGGCGGTTGAAGGCCTGCTTGTCGTTATCGTAGAGCGACTCGTAGATGAAGTCGAACTGCGCCGAGATGCGCGGATGGAAAAGGGTAGGGTTGCGGTGGTCGCGCACGAAGAGCACATCGCTGATGAGTGCATACAGGCTGTCGCGCAGCCACAGTTCCTTTTCGTCGGTGGCTCCGGCGAAGAGCGCCTCCACCTTGCGCTGGGTATCCACCTCGGGCTTCATCTGGTAGCGCTCGTCGTCCAGTCGGTCGAGGTATTTCTCCTTCACCTCGTCGGCACGCTCATGGAACATACGGTCGAGCACCCAGTCGGTGATGAAGGGACGCGTAAAGCGCTCCTCCTGGAAGTTGAGGCCATACGACTGTATCTCGGCTGCTGTCATGCCGAGGGCAGGGGCAAACTGCCCCAGCAGACCGTGTACGGCATCGAAGGGAATCTCCCATATGCGGAAGAAGCCCAGTACGTGGTCGATGCGGTAGGCATCGAAGAACTTCGACATATTCTGGAAACGGCGCACCCACCACAGGCACCCGTCCTTCAGCATCTCCTCCCAGTTGTAGGTGGGGAATCCCCAGTTCTGTCCGTTCACGGAGAAGTCATCGGGTGGGGCACCGGCCTGTCCGTTGAGGTTGAAGTATTTCGGTTCCATCCATACGTCGCAGCCGTGGCGGTTGACACCGATGGGGATGTCGCCCTTGAGAATCACGCTCTTAGCCTTGGCATGCTCGTGGGCCTCCTGCATCTGCCCGTTGAGGATAAACTGCACGAAGTAGAAGAACTCCACCTCCTTGTAAGCCTTGCAGCGCGGGTTGGAGAGCTCTTTGCGCTCAGCTTCGTCCCACTGGTTGTGGTCGGGCCACAGCGAGAAGTCGGCCGTCCCGTTCTTGTCACGCAGGTAGCAGAACTGGGCATAAGGCACAAGCCACTGCTCGGCCTCCTGGAAGAAGTCCTTGAAGGCAGCGCTCTTCATCATCTTTTCGCCATCTTGGTCGAATATCAGATGCAGGTATTTCTGCTTAAACTCGTTCACCCTCTCATAGTCTATCTGCGCCAACTGGTTCAGCTCTTCGCGTGTCTTCTCAGCCTCGGCACGTGCCTTGGCATCCTTCAGGTCGGGCAGGGCATTGAGGTCGGCATACATGGGGTGCAGCGCAAAGATGCTGATGCAACTGTACGGGTAGCTGTCGGTCCAGGTATGGGTGACGGTGGTATCGTTGATGGGCAGCAGCTGCAGCACCTTCTGTCCGGTCTGGGCCACAAGGTCTATCATGCGCTTCAGGTCGCCGAAGTCACCTACGCCTGCACTCTTCCTGCTCCTGAGCGAGAAGACGGGCACCAGTGTGCCTGCCACCTTCCTGTTCCATCGCTCCAGGAACGACTGGCTGAGGCTGTACACCACCACTTGTCCCTTCTGCAGTTCGGGCAGGTCGACGGTGCGGTTCTGCCCCGTCTCCCACATCTTCAGTTCCTTCTTGTCATTGACTACGACAAACTTGAACTCCAGTTGGTTGCCCTCTATGCTGTCGGCGTCGATGTCAGCCACCCACTCGTTGTATCCGTGCTCAGTCATGGCATAGGGCTTGCTGCCCTTCCATGCGCCCAGTACGGGTTGGGCGCCTACGATGGCGAGGTGCTCTCCGCTCTTCAGTTGGGGCGCCCTCACTATGATGCGCACCGTCCTGTCGTACGCCGTCTTCTTGAGCGGTGTCGGCTGCTGGTGGTTGATGCAGTCGGTGAAGGCGCTGCTGTAGAGGTAAGAGTCTTCGGGTATGCCGTTCCACGAGTCGTACATGAAATACTCGGTGGCCTGTTGTGCCGTGACGTCCAGCTGGTGCTTTACCATGAGCCACTCTTCGCGTGCCTTCATGCCGTCGCGCTCCACACTATAATAATAGGTGTAGACACCTGCGGGCGAAGACAGGCTGAGGTCGCACGTCCAGCGCAGTCCGTCGTGCGTCATCATCTTGTAGACAGAGGAAGAGCCTCCTGCCTGGAGGTTGAGCACAAGCTCCTCACCGTATGTCGTTTTGTAGTCTAATGCAAAATGGAAAATCATAAGAGTCTATAAGTTAGTTGTGTTAGTGCAAAGTTATGGATTTTTTCAAAATAGGACGGTCAAGGGGTGCATAATGTTACGAAACAGTTGCGTAACCGATTGCACAACTGTCAAGGTGTGGCGTTTCTGTCGTGTATGAAGTTGACAGCCAAGGCACCGCATACGAGCAGAACGCCGGCTACGATCATCATGCTGCTCTGGTGAGAGCCAACCATAGAGAGAACCGTTCCGCCGCAGATGGCAGCCACTATCTGCGGTATGCAGATGGTACCGTTGAAGAGTCCCAGGTAGGCTCCCATGTGGCCGTAGCCCTGCAGGGCATTGGTGACGAAGGTGAAAGGCATGGCGAGCATGGCAGTCCATCCGGCACCTATCATGAGGAAGGGAATGAACTGCAGGTACTGGTTGTGCAGGAAGGGGATGAGGGCAAAGCCCAGCCCTCCGATGATGAGGCTCACGGCGTATGCCGTCTTGGTGCTCTTGAACTGTGGCAAGGCCACGGCCCATGCCACGCTGCCCACGGCCTGTACGGCAAAGAGGATGCCCACCCAGTTGCCTGCCTCCTGAAACGCTGCCGATGCCACATCGGTAGTGTTCCACACGGTTTCGGCGATGGCACCCGTAGAGTAGTTCCACAGATAGAGGAAACCTGCCCAGCAGAAGAACTGCACCAGTCCCACCTTCCAGAAGGTGGCGGGGGCGTTCTTCAAGAGGGTGAACCAATTGGCCTTTTCTTCAGGTTGCGGAGATTTGCAATCGTCACTCTTTGCTTCATTATACTCCGCATACTGCTGCGGATTCCACTCCTTCACCTTTATGGTGGTGTAGATGACGCAGAGGATGAGGACGGCAGCACCGATGTAGAACGACCAGATGACGGAATCGGGCACCACGCCCTTGTCTGCCACGTTCTTGATGCCCAGGAAGGTGAAGAGGAACGGGAAGACATATCCCGCCACCGAACCGGCGTTGCACAGGAAACTCTGGATGGAGTAGGCTTTGGTCTTCTGCTTCTCGTTCACCATGTCGCCCACCAGCATCTTGAAGGGCTGCATCGCCATGTTGATGCTCGTGTCGAGAAACATCAGGGCTATCAGCCCGAAGAGCATGGCTCCGCTCACCGTCAAGCCCAGCGACCCAGCGTTGGGCAGCAGGCACATGACCAGGACGGCGGCTGTGGCGCCTACGAAGAGATAAGGGATACGGCGGCCGAAGCGGCACCACGTCTTGTCGCTCAGCGTGCCGACGATGGGCTGTACGACGATACCCATAAGGGGTGGAAGTATCCAGAAGTAGCTCAGATTATGCGGGTCGGCACCTAACGTGGCGAAGATGCGGGAGATGTTGGCGCTCTGCAGAGCGTAAGCTATCTGCACCCCGAAAAATCCGAAGCTCAAGTTCCAGAGCTTCCAGAAACTCAAATCAGGTTTTTGCTTCATATTGTTGTTTTGTTTTGTTGTTTCTTTAATCATAGCGCTTTTGCCCTTACAGGGCGCACGTTAACCCTTTGCATTACCCAGGGTGTTGCCCTGGGCTAAGCGCTTCTGCCCTTTCAGGGCGTGCAGGGGAAAGCTAAAGGAGTTAAGACAACAGCTTTTGTGGCGTGTCAACCGACAACTAATACAACAAGTACAACGAAGACAACTTTTTCTGCTGCCGCTGCAGCATCATTGTTGTTTATGTTGTTTGAGTTGTTTGTGTTGTCGTTTTCTCTGTTGTCTTGCCTTTGTGGCGTATGCCCTTTTTTACCTTTTTACCTTTTTACTCTTTTACTTTTACCTCGTTGTTCCCCTCACGACGAGGCGTGTCCTCACCACCCTCTTCTCCACCTCGTTGCGGGGTATGGACCCTTCCACCTGACCGATGAGGATGTTGGCGGCCTCTTCGCCTACTGCCACGCCGCGCTGCTCCACGGTGGTGAGCATCGGGTCGCACGCCTTGGCACGGTTGCCGTTGGTAAACCCGCAGATACTGATGTCCTCAGGCACACGGAACCCCATGCGCTTGGCAGTATAGAGGATGCCGATGGCAGTGTCGTCGTTGATGGCGAAGAAAGCATCGGGGCGGTCTTCCATACTCAGTATCTCGGGAGTGATGGCCTCTGCCTGACTGCGGTTGTCGCAAATCCTAATATGGGGGGGTACAATTTTCATACCGTGCTTGGCCAGGGCATCGTGGTAACCGTTGTAGCGGTTCTTCGAAATCTCGAGGTTCATGGGCGACCCGTAGAAGGCTATCTTCTTACATCCGCTGTCGATGAGGTGGGTAACGGCGGTAAAGGCACCCATGTAGTCGTCCACCACCACGCGCGAGCAGTTCACGCCCGTGCAGATGCGGTCGTAGAACACCAGTGGCACACCGTTGTCCATCAGCTGCTGGAAGTGGTCGTACTTCTTGGTGTCCTTGGCCTGCGATACGATGATGCCGCACACCTTATTCTTATAGAAGTCCTCGCAGATGGCCACTTCCTTCTCGTAGCGCTCGTTGCTCTGTGCCACCATGACACGGTAGCCCCGGGCGCGTGCCTCTTCCTCTATGCCCGAGAGCACAGACATGAAGTAGTAGTGTACCACCTCGGGCACGATGACGCCTATCACCTTCATGGGCTGCACCTTGCTGTGGCGCAGCGCCGCCCCGATGACGTTGGGACAGAAATTGCACTCGCGTGCAAAAGACTGTATACGTTCCTTCTGGGCAGTACTGATGCGTGGACTGTCCTTCAACGCGCGGCTTACCGTGGCTATGCTCACGCCCAGCTCGCGCGCAATATCTTTCATTGTTATGGACATACGTCGTTGTTCGGTTTTTAGTTTGTACGCAAAATTAGACAAATCTGCAAAAAGCAGGTAGCTTTTGGTTGACATAAATCAAGAAAAGCACGTGCAATCGTTTGCACCAACTAAAGAACGGAATTAACTCAAAAAAAGTACAATCTATTGCAAAAGAATTTAATTTTGCAAGCAGAAAACCACTATTACGAGTATATAAAAACCTTTGCACCTTATATAATATATAAGTCCCGGTAAGCACGGATTGCCTTCCCCCGACGGCTGTAGAAGCAGGCGGTGTGCAAATGGTTCGCACTGGTGGGTACGCACAGAATAAACCTAACTAAGACAACAATAATAACAAGTAATAACTATTAACTAAAAATCAAGCAAAATGATGAAGCAGGTAAAATTTAAGTTGCCTCTCAGAACGCTGGCCCTTGCAAGTGGTCTGCTTCTGGCAGCAAGTTCCTTTGCGCAGTCGAATGCCGTCAAGGGACAAGTGAAAGATGCTTCTGGTGAGCCTGTCATGGGCGCTACCATCACCGTGAACGGTAAGCCGGTGGGCATTACCGACCTCGATGGTAACTTCTCCGTGGATGCAGCTCCCGGTACTAACCTTACGTTCACCTATATGGGAATGAACCCCAAAACCGTGAAAGCGTCATCCAACATGATGGTTACGATGATTGATGACTCCAAAGCCCTCAATGAGGTTGTGGTCATCGGTTATGGCCGTGCCAAGAAAAACGACTTGACCGGTTCTGTGACGGCCATCAAGCCGGACGAACTCTCCAAGGGTATTACGAACAATGCCTCTGATATGTTGGTCGGAAAGATAGCCGGTGTGGATGTCCAGACTGCTGGCGGTACTCCCGGTGCCGGTGCCCAGATCCGTATCCGTGGCGGTGCGTCCTTGAATGCCTCCAACGACCCACTCTACGTTGTTGACGGTTTGGTTATCGACAACCAGACAGCTACGGGTATGAGTAACATCCTCGCCATGATCAACCCTAACGATATCGAGTCGTTCACCGTGCTGAAGGATGCTTCTGCCACGGCCATCTATGGTAGCCGTGCCTCCAATGGTGTCATCATCGTCACCACCAAGAAGGGACGCAACGGTCAGAAACCATCCGTATCGTACAATGGCGATGTCACCATCTCTACTATCCAGAAGAAATACAAGGTGCTGAACGCTTCGCAGTATCGCGACCTCATCAGCTCTATCGACGGTCTGGACGCATCCAAACTCGGCAATGCTGATACCGACTGGCAAGACCAGATTTTCAGAACCGCCGTTTCTACCAATCACAATGTGAGCGTGCAGGGTGGTCTGAAGAACATGCCTTACCGTGCAAGTATCGGTTTCAACAATTCCAACGGTATCGTAAAAACCAGTTGGATGAACCGTCTGAACGCTTCTCTCAACTTGGCACCTTCATTCCTCGACAAGCACTTGAACTTCAATGTTACAGCCAAGTTCATGTACGAGAAGGACCGCTATGCTGATGCCAGTGGCGCCATCGGCTCAGCCTTGGCTATGGCTCCTACAGAGCCTGTGTATGGCTCGGGCGACCTGTATGCAGTGACGGGCGGCTATTATCAGAACCTTATCAACAAGGCTGATGACATGACCGACCCCAACTGGAACAATACCACCAACTCCAATGCAGCACAAAACCCTGTTGCCCTTCTCAACCAGAAGGAAACTATCGCCCATGCCCGCGACTATAGCGGCAACCTGGAGGTGGACTACAAGATTCATGGCTTTGAGGACTTGCACTTGCATGCCAGTCTGGGTGCCCAGTACACCTCTTCTCAGCAGACTGACGATATTTCCAAATACTCATATTCCAACAACTACTTTGGATGGTATGGTGTTACCCACTACTGGAAATACAACATTATCGGCAACGCCTATGCACAATATCAGCACAAGTTTGGCGTGCATGACATCGACATCATGGCAGGTGCAGAGCAGAGCCATTACCACAGGCACGGCTACAACCAGGGTTATGGTACGGACGAATACCTTAGAGATACCAATCCGGTGCTGGATGAGGCTACAGGTTACTACAACTGGCAGCACAATCCATCCAAGCGCAGTGAGCAGGAGTGGGCTAACCACAACTCGCTGGTTTCTTACTTCGGTCGTCTGAACTACAACCTTCTCGACCGATACCTGATTACCGCCACCTTCCGTGCCGATGGTTCTTCACGTTTTGCCAAGGGACACAAGTGGGGTTACTTCCCCTCTGCTGCCTTTGCATGGAAAATCAATAACGAGCCTTTCCTGAAGGACGTACAGTGGCTGGATGACTTAAAACTCCGATTGGGTTGGGGTAAGACAGGTCAGCAGAACGGTATCGACGATTTCTATTATGCTCCTCTCTATGTGGTCAGCAACTCGTATGCACAGTATCCGTTCGGTAGCACTTACTATCAGACCGTACGTCCCAACAAGTACAATGACCAGTTGACATGGGAGAAGACTACTACTCTGAACGCAGGTATCGACTTTGCGGCTCTCAACAACCGCTTCTCGTTCAACCTTGATGCTTACTACCGCAAGACCACAGACTTGTTGGCTACCGTAGATGTTCCTGCAGGTACTACCTTCGGTGACAATCTGCTGAAGAACGTGGGCTCTCTGAAAAACTACGGTGTGGAAATGGCCTTCGACGTAAAGCCTGTCGTAACCAAGGACTTTACCTGGGATGTGACATACAACGTGGGTTGGAACCACAACGAGATAACACAGCTCGATGCCGGCGCACAGGACTGGGTATGGGTAGGCAACACTATCTCCCGTGGTAACAGCACGCGTATCCAGAAGAACAAGGTGGGCGAAGCTGTCAATTCGTTCTTCGTGTACCAGCAGGTATATGACGACAACGGCAATCCCATCGAGGGTCTCTATGTAGACCGCAACGGTGACGGCCAGATCAACGATGACGACCGCTACTACTACAAGAACCCCGCTCCAGATGTCATCATGGGTCTCACCACCAAGTTCATTTACAAGAACTGGGACTTCAGTATGGCGTTCCGTGCCTCGTTTGGCAACTACGTATACTACGATTTCCTGGCAGGCAGGGCAACCATCTCTCCTTCAGGTCTGTATTCCAACAGTTCATTCAGCAACTCCAGCCCGGAGGCTGTAGAACTGGGCTTTACCGGTCTGACGGTCAACCAGAACTATTTGAGCGACTACTTTGTACGCAACGCTTCTTACCTGAAGTGTACCAACATTACATTGGGTTACAGCTTCCCTGCATTGTTCAAGAACACCTGCAGCGGTCGTGTTTACTTCACGGCACAGAACCCATTCATCATCTCCAAGTACAAAGGCATCGACCCGGAAGTGTCAAGCGGTATAGACAGCAATCCGTATCCACGTCCAATGAGCTTCCAGATCGGTCTGAACCTCAACTTCTAATTTATAAAGGAATATCATTATGAAACATATATTGTTAAAGACTGCAGTAGCCGGATTCCTCAGTTTGGGATTGGCTTCTTGTGGAGACGATTTGAACCTCAGCTCTATAGATCCTCAGACATCTCCTTCGTATGAGGCCAACGGGCTTTTGGCCAAGCAATACGCCACATTAGGACTGACAGGCCAGACCGGACCTTCCGGCAATGGTGATATGAGTCAGGACGAAGGCGAAAGCGGTTTCTACCGTGTTATCTTCAATCTTCAGGAACTCTGTACCGACGAATGTATCTGGGCATGGCAGACCGATACGGATATCCCCGCTATTACGAACATAGCATGGAACTCCAGTTCGGTACGTGCCAACTGGGCTTACCAGCGCTTGGCTTACGACATCACGTTGCACAACCAGTTTATCAGCGAGCAGACGGGCAAGATGAGCGATGATGTCATCGCTGAGGTACGTTTCCTCCGCTGTCTCAACTACTATTATTTCCTCGACCTCTTCCGCAAGGCTCCCTTCAAGGATACTTTTGACGGAAACCTTCCTGTAGAGAAGGCCGGTAAGGATCTCTACGACTGGCTCGACCAGGAGTTGACGGCTATAGAGCCTATCCTCAAGGATGTCGGTGCTTACTGCAATGCCACTGGTTTCGGCCGTGCCGACCGTGGTGCCGCTTACGCTCTCCATGCACGTTTGGCCTTGAACTCTTCCGTATATACGGACGGCAAGGTGGAGGACTATGCCAAGGCCAAGGAATATTGTGACAAGCTTATCAACAGCGGTGCTTACGCATTGTCAACAAACGAGAAGAACGGCTTCTCAGGCTATGAGCAGGTGTTCATGGGCGACAACGATGAGAACGAACAGGCCATGAAGGAAATCATCTTCCCCATCCGTCAGGACGGTGAGAAGACACAGGAGTATTCTGGTTCCACTTATCTCGTGGCTTCTATGCGCATCTCCGGCATGCCTGGCTCTTATACCAGCAACTATTGGAGCTGTAACTTTGCCCGTAAGGACTTGGTGGAGAAGTTCTTCCCCAACGACAACATCCCTATGGCCAGCAAGGGCGATGAGCCGGAAGCCGGGACTGACGGAAAAGTCACGGAGGAGCAGGTCATTGCCAAGGATGCGGAACTGGGTGTTTCTACAGCCGATGTCATCAAGAAGGCAGGTGATGACCGTGCCATGTTCTACATGGGTGTTGGTGGCGGTATCCGCACACTCAGCCCAGGCAAGCAGATTACCGGCTTCTTGAACGGTGCATCTATCGTGAAGTGGCAGAACCGCCACAGCGACGGATCGGCTATCCACAACGGAACGTTCATGGATACGGACATCCCTCTTTTCCGTCTGGCAGAGATTTATCTTACTCGCGCTGAGGCCAACTATCGTCTTGGTGACAGCAACGCTGCGCTCGCAGACCTGCAGACCATCCAGACACGTGCTCATCGCAAAGAGATTTCTGGTGCTGTAGACGAGCAAACCTTGATAGACGAGTGGTGCCGCGAATTCTATATGGAGGGTCGTCGCCGTTCAGACTTGGTTCGCTTTGGCCTCTTCACAGGCTCCAAGTATCTTTGGGATTTCAAGGGCGGTGTCGCAGGCGGTACGGGTATCCAGTCTAAGTTCAACGTTTATCCTATCCCTGTTACCGATATTGCAGGTAATCCTAACATGACCCAGAATACGGGCTATTAATTCGGCAGTAAAGAAAAGGAATTAATTAAAGACTACAATTATGAAAAAGATATTTTTGAAATTGATGCTGTTGCCGGCAATGGTTCTTCCGTTGCTCTTCACATCCTGCTCGGACGACAATGACAGCAATCCTACACTGGACTTGAGTCATGCCGCTGACGGATTCGTCCTGAACACGCCAGCCTATGCCGAGAACAACACATACGACCTTGCCAGTGCAAGCGGTCTAACCCTGACATGCTCTCAGCCCAACTATGGTGGTGTTCCTTATGTGGTGCGTTACTATGTACAGGTGGCGCTCGACCAGAAGTTCCTGACCGACACTACGGTAACCCACACAGAGTTGGCTACGTCTTATACCACAGCCAAGATGTCGGTTGACGCTTCGGAACTGAACTCTACATTGGTAGATATGTTCCAGGCAGCCAACCCTGACACCAGTGTGCCGGAAACTATGCCAGTCTATGTTCGTCTGCGCGCTGTCATCGACGGTACGGCAAATCCGTATCTGGGACAGACATACTCCAACATCATTACCTTGCCCTCAGTCAAGGCTACATACAAGGCTCCGGATGCAGAGTTCCCCGAGAACTTGTTCGTAGTAGGTTCTTCCATTCAGGAGGCCTGGAGCAGTTGGAAGCTTGTTCCTCCTGTGTACGGTCTTACGGGCAATTACTATACCATGGTATACATCCCGGACGGAGGTTCGTTCAAGTGGGGTACATTCGAGAATGATTGGCGTGGCTACAGCCGCTTTACAGCTGTAAACGACAATGCGGGTGCCGATATTTCTGAAGATGGCGACGGCAACTTGAAGGTTGCAAACGGTGGCTGGTTCGTTCTCCACTTCGTAGGCGAGCTTTCTGCCGACAAGAAGAACATCAACTACTCTCTGAATGTTTATCCTGGTGCTGCATACATCATTGGTGCTGCTAGCGGCGATAACTGGGATGACGCTAATGCGGCTTGGGCTTTGACAGCACCGGCTGACAAGGATGGCCAGTGGGTTTCACCTGCATTCACTGGGGCTGGCGAACTTCGCGCTTACATCAAGGTTCCCGGAATAGACTGGTGGCGTACTGAGTTTACTCTCTATAAGGGCAACTGCTACTGGCGTGCTGTTGATATTCCAAATAACTGGGCTACCAATGTCGGTTCAGACTATTCTGTAGCAACTGCGGTTGGTCAGCAACTCTATGTCAACTTCGACATGAACACAGCAGAAGTTAAATAACTAAAGGCGGGTTCTAAAAATTACCTTTGTAGGATTTTTGTATTTTAGCCGAGCAGATTTTACTTCCTTTCTGAAGGAGCATAGCGGGCTATGCGACTGAAGAAGGAAGGAAAAGATGCCGGATAAAATCAAAAAGACACAAAGAGCAATCCGTCTAATCAAGAATATTAAAAGTGCGTGGAATTTTTAGAACACGCCTAAAGACACGAACACAATGAAAAAGACATTATTATATAGCTTTGCAGCAATGGCAAGTCTCGCACTTGCCAGCTGCGCTGGCGACTACGACGACTGGGCTAAGCCCCAGTCCAACGAGCAGGAAGCTTCTGCTGCCAAATATGGTGTGACGTTCGCCAACGGCCCGGAGGCTGTAGGCAGCATGGCCGATGAGGATGGCATTATTAACCTTGTGACGGTGACTGCTTCTGACGTAAGTGTCTCTGGATTTACTGTCAGAGAACTGAAGGTGAACGGTGAAGAACTGGCGTGTGCTGTTGACGGCAACAACATACAGGTGGAAGCTGCCGATCTCGAGGAACTGGTTTGTGAACAAAATGCCTCCCGCGCCAGTGTAGCACGTGACTTGACCGTTGAGACAGAGGTGTCGGTAAACCTTGCTTCGGGTGATGCTGTCATCATCAACACCAAGGGCGAGACTACTGGTAAGTTTACTCCTGCCGAGACTCCTGCCATTGACGAGCAGGGCTACTATATGCTCGGAGATGTAAACGGTAACGGATGGGATGCCACAAATCCCCTCTGGATGAACAAGGTGAGCGATGGCGTCTATCAGTTGACCGTTACTACTACCGGTGAGTCCAACTGCTTTAAGTTCTATGCCGGCAGCAACTTCGTTAGTGGCGACTTGGATTCTATCAATGCCGGTGCCATAGGTTGTCAGGAAAACGGATGTACGGATGCTGCAGGATTCGCCATCTTTACGGGTGATTCTTGGGGAGAGGTGCAGACACCGGTAATTGCTGGCGCAGGTACTTGGATTGTTACCCTCGACATGAACAACCTTACCTACAAGATGGCCAAGCCGGTACTTTACATGGCAGGAAATGCCAACGGATGGAACCAGATCGATTACCTTGCAGGTGATGACGGAGTTTCCTTCACTGGTTTCATGTATTTGGATCAGGGCGGCTTCAAGTTCTGTTCACAACAGGACTGGAACGGTACCAACTATGGCGAGAACTTCAGTACTGCCGGTGACGCTGGCAACATCGTCATAACAGAAGACGCCGGATACTATAAGGTAGATGTTGACTTGAACTCCAAGACTTATACCTTGACACCCATCACGACAATCGGTATCATCGGTGATGCTACGGCTGATGGCTGGAACTCTGACCAAGACATGACTTACGTTCCCTATAACAGTGAAACAAAGGAGCCTGGTTACTGGGAGGCAAAGGATATTACCTTGACCGCCGGTACCATCAAGTTCCGTGCTAACGATGGCTGGGACATCAACTGGGGCGGTACAACCGATGCGCTTACCCAGGGCGGTGACAATATCAGTGTGGATGCTGGCACTTACGATATCAAGCTCTATGCATGGGCCAATGGTTTTGCCAAGTGCGAGATTACCAAGAAGTAATTCCTTCCATCATCATTTCAGATAATTTTCTGTAGGCGGCTCCCATCTCGGGAGCCGCCTATTTTTATGCTTTTAGTTGCCTACATAATTGCTTGCCGCCTATTATAAAACCGATAGAAGCCTGCTCCTAACTGCTTCGCCTAAGCTTTATTTAGCTAAATATAAGTTAGGCGTAGCTAAATATAACTTAGATTTACGTAAATATAAGCTGTATTTTATATTTTGTGGTAGGCTTCTTTGGGTTTTATGCTAAGTAATAGCAAAGAAACAAGTTGGCCAAGTTGTTTTTCTTCAACTTAATGATGAATTAAGAATAACTTGGTACAGTTTGCGTCCTTTTTACTCAGAGCGCCCTGAAAGGGCAACCTGCGCCTAGCCCAGGGCAACGCCCTGGGTAAGTAAGGGGCTAACGTGCGCCCTGTAAGGGCAAAAGCGCTATAAAACATCTTGTGCGTGGATAGACAACTTAGACAAAATGAACAACTTAGACAACTTTTTCCCATGCAGCCGCGGCAGCATTGTTGTCTGTGTTGTATGAGTTGTTTGTGTTGTCTAATGTTGTCGTTTTCACCGTTGTCTTGTCTTTTGCTGTAGCGCTTTTGCCCTTACAGG
>CAVKZC010000062.1:0-14436 GCA_963660455.1 Sphaerochaetaceae bacterium
ATCAGTTTTGACGGGTTGGGGAAAACTTGGCAAGACTATGTTCGAGACACTCGTCTTGAGATAACCTGCGGCGAAGCCCCTTACCTCGTAAGCAGATATGATGCCACCACAGGTGAGGCGATTCCTTTGTCTAAGCGCATAGGACTGCTCGACCGAAAGTTGAGAGTTGTCAATGAGAACGTAACGACGCTTGCTGACTGGAAGAAGTGGGCAAAGGTTGCTTACAAGAACATTTATGGCTTTGAGTGGCAAGGGGACAATCTGCTATTGGCTCGCGAGGCCCTCTTCTATACCTTATTAGACTACTACGAGGATATTCAGACTCGTCTCGGACTACCTCCCAAAAAGATGCATCATTCCACGATGCAGTCGTTCGCCTACATCATTTCCTGGAACATCTGGCAGATGGACGGTCTGAGCTTTGTCATTCCTCACTCTTGCACGGATGTGAAAGTATGTGTCAACCAAAAGGAAATAGACCGGGCAAAGGATGCCGCAGATGATTGCCCTTTGTTTCCAGACGAAACAGTTCCTGTCCCAAAACCAGTTTATGAGCTTCAGCCATGCCCAGGATGCTCGACAGGCAATCCAACTCGGCATACAGGCATCTATGCAAAGATACGTAATTGGCAAGTCCATGACAACAAGGCCAAAGGCAACAAAGGAACGTACGACAACGAAAGTTGCGACATACCATTCGTTGACTTAGTAAAAAAAGATACAGAATAAACTAAATACAATCTACTATGGGTATCTACGAACCATATATACAAGCGGAGTCAGCCCAGAAGAGAGGCAAGTTCACCGCACGCCCAGAGCAGCGCGATGCCATAGATCGTGCATTCAAGTATTTCAAAAAGAACGATGGCAAAGGAGCCGAGTTCCTTTGGAATGCCAAAATGCGATTCGGTAAGACAGTCTGCGCCCTGTGGCTCATTGAGAAACTCAATAAAGAACTTGGGAAGAAGAAAGTTCTTATCGTCACTCACCGTCCCGTGGTCAACGCAAGCTGGTATGGAGATTTCAAGCATCTGTTCGAAGACTCGCTTGACCAATACAGCTATGGCACTGCAAGGGAAACCGATGACGAGTCGAGCCTGAAGGATTTTGTCGACATTCGCAGTGATGCCAAGAGCGGCAAATGCGTTTTGTTCTTCGTGTCCATGCAGTATTTGCGACTGAGCAAGTTGGTGGGCGGAAAGAAGGACGACTCGCAGGAAAAGAAGGATATCTTGAACTATGACTGGGATTTGGTCATCATTGACGAGGCTCATGAGGGAACGCAGACCGACCTCGGTGCTGGTGTCATCAATTATTTGCACAAGGACCACACGTTCATGCTCCATCTTTCAGGAACCCCTTTCAACTTGTTGGACAAGTTCAAGGCTGAGCAGATATACAACTGGGATTATATCAAGGAGCAGCAATACAAGCGCAAGTGGGACGAAGACCACAAAAACAAGAAGAAGGCGAAATCAGATGACTTCTTCGGAAAACAGACAGAAGAGGAGGTCAATCCGTATCGTGAACTTCCCCAAATGGAGATTTTCACTTTCCGCTTGGGCGAGATGACCGATGAGCAAGCCATCAAGGATGCCGCTACCGGAGAGTTCTCCTTCAGTGAGTTCTTTCGTGTGAAGATGGGACATGACGTGCCCAAGGAGGAACGTGGAAAGTTCCTGCATGAGCTACAGGTCATGGACTTTGTCAAGAAACTGTGCCAGACCAGCACGGATTCACACTATCCTTTTTCCAACGACGAATACCGCAAGTGTTTCCGGCATACGTTGTGGGTGGTGCCGGGTGTGGCCGAGGCGAAGGCATTGAAGACATTGCTTGAAAAGACTCCCCTGTGTACGCACCTTGGTTTCAAGGTGGTCAATGTGGCGGGAAACAGCGAGGAGGACGAACAGCGTGGTGATGCACTCGACAAGGTATTGAAGGCTGTAGGCATAGATCCGAAGACTGGCATAGACGATTCTGACCAGACTCGCACCATCACCTTGTCTTGCGGTCGCTTGACCACTGGTGTCACCGTGCGACCATGGACTGCCGTACTCTACCTGAAAGGCTCCGACACCACCGCAGCCAGCACTTATATGCAGACCATCTTCCGTGTGCAGTCGCCCCACACCATCAATGGCATGATGAAGAGTAAGTGTTATGTCTTCGACTTCGCCCCTGAGCGTGCCCTTACCATGATGGCGGAAACCGCCAAGTATTCCCGTGCCTTTGAGCGAAAGGAGAAAAAGGGTGAGCGGAAGCAAAAGGCTATCATCGACAAGGAGGACAAGGATAAAATGAGGGAACTCCTTGCTGAGTGTCCCATCTACGAGACCGCCAACGGCACCCCTGTCATCACGCAGGGCAAGATGAAGCCCATTGAGTGCGAACGTTTGTTCAGCCAGCTCAACAGGGTTTATGTTGACAAGGTGGTACGCAATGGCTTTGACCATCCGAGTCTTTATAACAATGAGAATCTGATCAATCCAGACCTGGAGGATGAGTTCAACCTGAACTACATCGACTCCATGTTTGGTGACGAGAAGTCATCCGACTCCAAGAATGGCGACGGCAAGGTGGATGTAAACCACCAGGACTTGACCGACGAACAGCGTGCTGCCATCGAGAAAGAAAAGAAGGAGCAAAAGGAGGCAGCGAGAAAGGCTCGCGAGGAGGCACAAAAGAAGCAAGCCGACAAACTCGCAGCCATGTCTCCCGAAGAACGTGAGGAATATCTCAAGAAGATAGAGGAACGTGCAAGGAAGCGCAAACTGGTGGAGCAAAACCGCGACAAACTTCAGGGACTTTCCAAGCGCATTCCGCTCATGATGTATGGGGCTAACGTGGAGGACTTCAAGGAAATCACCATCGACACTTTCACCCAGAAGCGATTCATCGACGATGAGTCGTGGAATGAGTTTATGCCCAAGGGGGTGAGCCGTGAGCTATTCAAGAAACTCAGCAAGTTCTACAATGCCGATGTCTTCAGGGATGCCGGTGTTCGCATCCGCCAGTTGGCTCTGGAGGCTGACAACATGAAGGTGGAGGAGCGTATCGCCCGTATTGCGCAAATATTCAAGTGGTTTAAGAACCCTGACAAGGAGACGGTTCTCACTCCGTGGGAGGTGGTGAACCGCCACATGAGCAGTACGCTTGGCGGATATACTTTCTTCGACGATAATTTCAAGACACCATGTGTCAAGGTGGATGAAAAGACGGGAGAAATCCTGGCGACAAACGAGCCTCGTTTTGTAGACCAAGGCGAGGTGACCAAGCAAATCTTTGGTGATGGTACTTTGGGCAACATCGACGACAAGGCAGGAAGCATCAATACGAAGATTCTGGAAATCAATTCCAAGACGGGACTTTATCCACTATATGTGGCTTATTCGCTGTACCGTCATTTGCTTCCTGTTTATGCAGGAGAGAAAGGCCTGATGGCGGACGATCCTGAGAACTATTCGGCAGAAGACGAACAAGCAATATGGGACGAGGTGGTGAAGAACAACCTCTATGTCATCTGTAACACCAAGATGGCTGAACGTATCACACGCCGTACTTTGCTCGGATTCAGAAAGAATCCCGATGGAAGCGAAATCAAACTTCATGTTAAACAAGACAAGTTAATTTCAAGAGCAAGCAAAAACAAAGAATCTCTCGTTTCAGATTTGCTCAATGAAGCATATTGGACTGACAAAAAAATGAAATCAAAGCAATTGGAATTTAATGCTGTTGTAGGCAATCCCCCATATCAAGGGTCTGCCCGAGTGCAGTTGTATCCAACATTTTACAAATTAGCTGTAGAGCTAGGAAAAATTGCCACCTTGATATTTCCAACAGGTTGGCAAAGACCTTGTGCTCCAACTGCTAAAGGATTGTTTAAACTCAACAATGCAGAGACAAAAGCAGATCGTCAAATTGTAATGATAGATAATTGTCATGATTTTTTTCCAGGGATTAGCGGTGCAAGCGAAATCAATATCATCCTTTGGAAAAAAGGATTCGATAATGGCTTAGAGGGAAAACAAAAGATATATACAGACGGAAAGGATCCAGAAATTGTACAATTACAATGGGAACAAACTGGCGAAGGGAAACCTTTGGAGATTCAAGAATTGGCAAGAGTTGTATCTACTCATGAAAATTTTGAAAGTCTTAAAATGTATGTATCTACAAAGGATCCGTTCAAATTACCAACAGACCTATTTGAAAATCCTAGTAAATATCATATACTCTCACCTACAGAAACAAGGGTTGCTCAAACAGATATTAAGGTTTATGGTGGTATGAACAAGCAAAGAGCTGAGCGATACATTCCATACGATTGTCCTCTATTAAAGAATAAGGAATTAGTCTCAAAGTTCAAGGTCCTTGTTCCATGGGCATGGGGAAATATGGATAAAAAAGCGGGCTTAGGAGGTGCATATGCAGACATACTAATAGCTCAACCTAATGAGGCTTGTACCATGACCTATAATACTTGTGGAGCTTTTGATACACTGTCGGATGTACAAAAACATGCAAAGTATATGCTTACGCAGTTTTTTAGAGCACTTCTGTTTATGAATAAAGATGTAAAAACATCTTCACAAAACGCATATTCGGCAATTCCTGTTCAGAACTTTGAAGAAGATTGGTGGGAGAAGTCAATTGCGGAAATCAACGAGGAGCTCTTTGCAAAGTATGGAATCTCAGAGAAAATAAAAAAATTTGTATCTGAAAACATACAATTAAAGAGTGAAGTGAATATATCTAATTGGGGCACCTTATGAACTTGTCTTATCACGTCAAGTTCCTCCTCTATATAGAATCCACCCACAGATTCAACGAGGAAGATCGCAATAAACTGGTGGAGTTTGCAGAAGAGCAGTTGCCTGCTTTTCTGCGCTCCCATGGTTATCCCAACTTCGGTGACCTCTATAGTTGTCTTGACCCGGAATTTTGGAAAAGAATAGGCACTGACGGAATCCCAAGCAAGACAGACGGCGAGCGTGAATATGCCAGTATGGTGATGAAATCCTTGAAGTATTTCAAAGGTTTCCTTCAGTTCGACAAGAACGCCAACTACAAGAAACTCTTTGAAGATAGAATCAAACGAGAGAAGAAAAAAGCCCTGGCAAACCATACACCTCCTGCCGACTACACTCAACCAGAAGAAGCTGGTAAACCTCGAAGCGAAGGCGAGGTAAGTCAAGTCTGCGTTACCCACTATGAGCGGAACCCGGAAGACCGCAAGAAGGTATTGGAACGAGACAACTACGAATGTCAAGTGTGCCATATGAGGTTCGTGGATATATATGGCGAGATAGGCAAGGAATACATTGAGGTACACCACCTATATCCTGTCTGCAACATGGGCGACAGCTACCAGTTCGATCCACTTGACCCAGAGAAAGGCTTGGTGTGCCTCTGTTCCAACTGCCACTCCATGATACACCGTGGCGGACACTACGAAGAGATAGACGGAGAGCGCAAGATGGTGCCGATGACCTTGAAGGCACTGCAAGAGCTATACGACAAACGCAACCCAAAAGAATGAAACGATGACAGAGTCACTCCGACAAAGACTATTGGCTATAGACACGCTGAGACCCTACGTGTGGAAACTGCGACTGACGGAAGAAGAATACCGCCAGTTGCAGACCTATGTTGTGGAACATGATAAGGTGATGAACAGAGAATACGCCATACTTGCCATCATCTACATCGCTGAATGGTACAAGAGGGAGTATAACGGCTCTGTCATCAATCCCCTCAGTGGCATTTCTGCCGAAAGCCTATGGGCGGCATCTGGCTTTGACACAAACCAATGGGTCTATAAGGCAAAGAAAACCTATCGGCATTTGGAGAGCATCTATATGCTCGGCGGTCTTCCGATGCGCTATATCTGCGAGCGCAAGGACAGGAAACTACTCAAAGCATTATGCAGGATATATAAAGGTGACAAATCGACGCTGGAAGATGACAAGGACGTGGGAAACGGCCAAGCCATCGCCTTTCAGGAATCTATCAGGCAGTATGCCAGCCTCTATCAGTTCTTGGAAACCTTACTGCTGCAAGATGCCAGCAAGGTGTATGCCGAGGAAGACCTGGCAGTGAAATCCTCCCTTGCCAACCAGTTTGTTGCAGCCGTGAAAGACGCATATGACGACGTAATGCGCGACAAGTTTCGTCTGGAATGGATTGTGGAATATGATGCCAGTTCGCCCTATATGCGGCGGATGCTCCGTTTGTGGCTTCGGCCTGAAGAACTGGGCGGTCGGCATCAATACCTTAGGTTTGAGCGAGCTGGGGTATGGGGCATCCCTACGCTGATGCGACAAAGAGTGCTGAAGGTCAGTCTTCTGTTCAAGAACGGCAAGAAGGTAGTAGGCAATGACGACACTCGACGCAATATTATGCACTTCGAAAACACAGGTCTGGAAGACACAGGATTTGAGGCAACAGGTAGCGTGCCACGGGGGCTACTCCGCACGTTGCCGACAGAACCATTTGACCGCATTGAAGTCATTATCACCGATGATGCAGGAAGATGCTATGAGGTGCAACACTTCGACTGCAAGAAAGAATACCTCCAACTATGGGCCATGCAGAACGAGACAAACCGCTGGAGCACCACCTGCAACAATCAGAGCGAGACAGCCGTGGTTTATACCGACTACTATGAGATGGAAGGAGAGGAACATGACTCCAAACCGTTCTATGACAAGACCAACGGACTTACCAAGCCGTGGAACTTTGCCGTCATCACAGACCATGTCAGGCTAAAACATGGCAAAGACCCCGTTGTCACCCTTTGGAAGCGTGATGGCTACATCCGGTTTACCCCGACCCTTTACACCAGCGTCTTGCGTTACAAGGACGGTAAGGTTCGCTATATGTACAATGAAGACCCTGAGGTATATGCCGAACCCGAGACAGAAGAATGGTATCCAGCCATATTCAGACGTTCCGACATTAATGCTAACCATTTCGCCACCCGAGACAAGATTAATTGCTTGCCAGATAAAGTAGATATAGAAAAAATAGAGTTCAAGCCATTCGATGCCCCCAACGCAGAAATGTACCAAGAATGGACGGAAGAGAATGAGCCGGTTTATGGAAGGGTGAAACTGCGCTTGACTATCAAGGAAGACGAACAGGTGTACCCGATACTCTTTCTGCCAAGTATGCTTGAACACGGTAGCGACGTTCCCATTGTCCGTGACTTTGAGAACAACCAGATACATTATGTGGATGACACCAGCCATATCGTACAGGAACAAGTGGAAATCCCCATGGACAAACAACCATTGAGAGTCACCAAACCGGTCAGGGTTTGGGGCGACGAGGAAGAGTTTGTCGAACTCGATGTCATTCTGCCCACTCTGGTTAAGGAAATCTATCTGGACGGTCGTGTTTGCCAATACCTGCAAGAAGGAGACACCTTCACGTTGCCATACTTGCTTAGAAACAGAATATCCATTCACGACTACAACCACGAGGGATACAATGAATATGAGTGCTCTCATGTGGGAGAGGTAGAGGAAAGAGGGTCGATACAGAAATGGAAACTGGGCTTCAATCTTACCACGCATGGTGCAATAGCAACCATTCCTCCCTACATCCAAGTGGTTTATGGCACACCCAAGAATACCGGCAGTGTAAGCAAGATGATGTATTGGGACTATAATGTGGAAACAACGCCGAAAGAAGTGGATGCAGACAGCCAAGAGATGGGCAACTATTCCATTCTGTTCCAAGACATGCGCCATGTCAACGACCATCTTGATTGTGTGCCGCCTGAGACCCGTAATGAGTTGCCGCAAGAAGATGATTGGGATTTGGGCTGGGATATAGATGCTGAACCCAAGAAAGACAAGGACAAACAGGAATCGGTCTTGCTTCAGTGTTTCGACATTGCTACAAAGTACCAGACCTACTATTTCATCTTTAACCCCTTGTACAACATGACCGGCGAGACATTCGTCAGCGACATCTGTATGCCGCTAAGAGAAAGGCAAAACAACTCTTTGACCGAGGAAGACCTGCAAAACCTGCAGCGATGTGCCATCGAATGTGGACTGGATTGGGACAAGCTTTCCTCTCGGCTATAATTCATAAAATAACAAAACGACAAAAGATATGAAATTCTACGAACTATATAAAGAAAACCGCAAGAGCGTAGTAGATGCGTTGAGACAGATGTGGTGCAGCGAGACCGTCAACGAGAGTCAGCGCGCATACGCCAAGCGAATAGAGCAACTCATACCCGAGTTGTTTGCCCCGAGCAACGCCATACCCCTTGTGCAGTGCATGAACCTATACAAGCCCGTGTTTAGCGTGTCCCATGCGCAAGCAGAAGCTGTGGTCGGTGGCTATTGGAGCAAAATACCCAAGAAAAGTTACTATCCACCATATGAGCACCAGTACCAGTGCTGGAAACATCTGCTGGAGGAAAAAGTGGATGGGAAACCCAAGTCTATCTGTGTAACTACAGGAACAGGCTCGGGTAAGACTGAGTGCTTCATGTTGCCTTTGGTCTATGACCTTGACCGCCAACAAAGAGAAAATCCACAGGCAGAGAGTAATGTCCAGGCATTGTTTCTGTACCCACTCAATGCCTTGATGGAAGACCAAAAGGAGCGATTGGAGCAACTGTTGGATGGCACCAATCTGACTTACGCTGTCTATAACGGCGACCTGCCAGAGAAAGTGCCGAGTGACAACGACCATTCGGACGATGCGGAAAAAACACGCAAGCAAATCAGACAAATACGAGGTTGGGATGAAGAAACGCAAACCTACCGCTTTCCCCACATACTTTACACCCGTGAGCAGGTTCGCAACAACCGTCCCAACATCTTGCTCACCAACCCTACGATGTTGGAGTATGTCTTGTTGAGAAAGAAAGACGAGAAGCTCATCAAGCCAGAAGCCAAAAGTTTGCAATGGGTAGCCATCGACGAGACGCACACATACACTGGAGCCGGAGCTGCCGAACTTGCCATGCTCCTTCGTCGAGTATTGTTGGCTTTCGGCGTGGAGGCAAGAAACATTCGTTTTGCAACCTCTTCTGCTACCTTTGGTAATGCTGATGCTATTGCAGACCCTGTGGAAAAGAAAAAGGCAAAAGAGGAAGATGAGCGAAAGTTGAAGGAATTTATAGCAGGCATTACCGGCACTTCCACCAGCCAGATAGAGGTAGTGGGAGGTGAACGCATTGGCGAGAAGGAAATCCCTGAAAATGAAGACAAAGCTCGTTGGGAGAAAATATTCCACGATGACTTTGTTTCCCTTTCCTCGTTGTTCCCTGATAAGTCAAGCGTAGATGAACAACTAAAAGCGTTGGATGACATGGTTGACAGAATGGGAGACAGCACAGACATGAAGGTGAAAGTGCATTACTTCTATCGTGTACCCAACAATGGCATTTATGTGCGTTTGGACCAAGTGAACGATGACGGAACCTTCCAACTGTACACGGAGAATAAACTTGAGACAGGTAGTAATGTTCCGTTGATAGAACTTGCCCGATGCAAGAATTGCGGTGAGTATGTTGCTGTTGTTCGTCGCAACAAGGATGATGGAGCCTATCAAGGGATGGAGCCCAATGACAGCGACCTCTTCGACTTGGAAGAGATGGGCGAAGAGGGCAGCTATGAAACCAAAGTCTTTGCTTTGTCAAAATATCAAGCAAAGAATGTGCGTGGAATTTCCGACATTAACGTCCAACCCAACAAGGGGCATGGAAATTCCATCTATCGTTTGCTTGACGGAAAACTCGTTCCAGCTCTTCCCGGAGAGGTGGATTTGGAGAGTTGGCACCTTGTAGCCAACCAGCACCACCAATGTCCCTATTGTAACTGCCAATTGTCCAAGAGAAAGGATAGTGACGGTGATCTTGACGCACAGACCACCGAAGAAATCAGCGAGGAAGGAACACTGAAGAAATTCCGTCTGTCTGCTGAGTTCATCTCGCGCATTATGGCTCCGTCTGTCCTCAATCAACTTGACAAGTTCAAGTCGGAGGATGGTGAGAAACTGTTGCATGACGGTCAGCAATACATCAGTTTTGCAGACAGCCGTCAAATGGCAGCCAAGGCTACCTTGAAGCAAAATCAAGAGCAGGAGCGTATGTGGTTCTATACCACCATCTACCATGAATTATGTAAGCTCAGTACTGGAGACAAAAAGAAAACTTTAGAGGAACTGAAAGCCAAGATGATGGCAGCCATGTCGGCTGGCAATATGAATGAGGCTATCGCTCTTGGTGCAAAGATCAAGGAAGAAGAGGAAAAAGGCGAAGGCACAGCCGTACTCACATGGGCGCAGGTTGCCGACCTCATTTACAACAATGAGTATTGCGACACTTTCTGCTATGAGTTTGTAAAGCGCACGGCAAACAGCGAAGAAACCGACAATGACGGTAATGTCTATGAGGACATTAAGACCAAATACGTACAGTCCATAATGACCATGTATCTGACCTCACGTCCTCGTTCTGCGGCTGCACCAGAAACGTTGGGGTTGTTCCTTCCTTGCTACAAGAAGTTGGACAATGTTATAGTACCTACCACTGTGGACAACACCTTCAACCGACTCATCCAAAATGCAGAAAACAAAATAGTCAACGAAGACTGGAAAAACCTCTTGCAGGTATTTATTGATTATCGTGTGCGTTCAGACCAGTCCGTCTATCTTGAGCAGAAGGGGCTGAATCTGGACATCTTTGGCACGGTACGCTTTGCCATAGAGAAATCGCACCGTAAACCTGCGATGAAACCCAAGCTTGACAAAAAGACCTATACGGCATTCCGTATAGTGCGCTATCTATGTGCCTTGCTCAGAAAGGATGATCCGTCCATTCAAGAAGATGCGGAAGCATACCGACTGCATTTTGATGCCATCAATGTCGTCGTGGATGCCATGTGGAAAGACCTTGTGGAAACCACCAAACTGCTTCAGGTAGGTCGTCACTATGACAAGGAACGTGCCCGTTGGACTAATGATGCTGACGGAGGTCTTCGTTTGAACCTTGCAGACATGAGTTTCAAACTCTATGAGAAGGTTTATCTTTGTGACACCAATTCCGAGTATGACGAAATAACCAACCATGCAGAATGTTTGCGTCCTATAGAGACTCATTTCAAGGATTTCTCTCCTTATCTTCGTGGTGGTAAAGCAATAGAACTTGACCAAAGTACCTATGAGGAATGGGAACCATACCCCTATTTTATAGGCTCAGGGAAAGAAACAAGTGTGGATGACATCAAGCAGTGGGCAAAAGTTCATCGTCAAAATCTCTGGATAAAGGATAAGGAACTTTGGGGAGAAGGCGGTGTGTTCTTTGACCGTCTGAACAATATTCACAAAGGACCGAACCTGTTCATTCAAGCCGAGCATACGGCACAGGTGGACAAGATGGTTTCACGTCAACTCCAGTTGGATTTTAAGAAGCATCGCATCAACATCCTGGCTTGTTCTACGACCATGGAAATGGGTGTGGACCTTGGAACGTTGCAAGTGGTCATGTTGAGTAGCGTGCCACCACAGCCGGCCAACTACAAACAGCGGGCAGGACGAAGCGGGCGTAACCCGAAGATGGTTCGCAGCGTCTGCATAACCCTTTGTGGCTCTGACGCAATCGGTCTGCGTACGCTGGGCAACCCACTTGAAAACATCATCAATCGCACAGTGGAGGTTCCGCAAGTTGACTTGGAGAGTCCGCAGGTGGTGCAACGCCATGCCAATTCATTCCTCATCCGTTCACTCGGCGTATTTGGCAATGGTAGCGTCAACCAAAAGGTTATCGACTTCTATACTCGTTTTCATATAGAGTGTGTCAAAAAGGGGGAATGGGTTGTTCGTGATAAAAACAATCGCACCCAAGACCCTATAACTAAATTGGGTGCCCCTGAAGACACGATGTATGCGGATTTCAATAGGAACTGCAATTCTCAATCCATCTCAAACAAAATCAAAGACAATATGGCTGTTCTTTTGAAGGACACGGTCTTCGATGGTAAGATAGATGAGGTAATAGACAAAGCTCGTGAAGAAAACTTGCGATGCTACCAAGAGCTATGTGACCGCCTTGATGACATCAAATGTGCGTATGTAGGTTGTACGGGAAAAACAGACCGTGACATTCGTTTTCGCCGCAAGCTCAATTTTGATTACATGGAGATTTTGGAGAAACGGCTGCTCAGTTTCTGGGCGACACACCGTTTTACCCCCAATGCCAATATGCCGGTCAATGTACTAGAGTTAGACCTCGACCCCGTTGGTAATAGAAGTTGGGGGTTCAACTCTACTTCTTCTAATCCATCATATACTCTTCGTGATGCCATCAGTCAGTATGCGCCAGGAAATAGCGTGGTGGTAGATGGTGTTGTATATGCAGTCCGGGGAATTGAGTTTCAGAACAAATATCAGGGTGCCAAGGCATTCAAGCGGATTGCGCGCAACAACGACGAGACCGTCATGGATGATAAGGTTGACACGTTGAGTGGTAAGAAAGAATGGTGGGAAAACTCTGGCAGATATACAATAGAGTTGGTAGAGCCTGTCGGGTTCATTCCCGACATCAATGAAGAGAAGACTCGTATCATTGCAAAGAATAGCTATACCCATGTCAGCGCCCAATTGATAGACGCAAAAGATTGGGATGACAATGTTGATGAAACTGATCATCTTTATATGGTGCGTTGCAACCGAGATTCGGGAGACGCAAAGATACTCTATTATAATGAAGGTGTTGGATATGGATACTGTCTATGTACTCGGTGTGGACGTATGACGTTGGAACAAGAGGTTTGCCAAGGTGTCACTACGGCAGATTTGCCTCGTGACTACAATACCGTTGCTCCTAAGAAGATAGACCCTATAACAGGTCTGAAGGTTATTGATCGCTCAAAGCCCCGTTATCATTTGGCTATAAGTGGCAAGGAAGTCAAGATGAAATGCGGTGTGTCTAATGATGAGAAGTCGATACGACGCAATGTCATCATCGGTGGACTTCTTCAAACGGACTTTAGCGAGATCAAGATACGACATAAAGGACATCCTTGGATGCATGACCGAACAACCGAACGTGACTTGTTGTTTACTCTTGGTATTGTGTTCACTCAATCGCTTGTAGAAATCTTGGGAAAGGACCGCAATGCCGTAGATTTCGCAATACTTCCTTTTGGACATCTCTGTATCTTCGATACAAACCCTGGCGGTGCAGGATATTCCAACCAGATGGTAAAACCTGGGATGATGAGTAAGGTCATCGCAAGGTCAAAAGAACTTTTGGGTATGGCAAAAGATAAAAAGTCTAAGGATTTTCTTTTGGACAAGTTTACCTTGCGGTATATTCGACAAGTGAACATACAGGCTGCTCTGGATTGGATTGCAGAGGAAGAAACCGACCAATCCACTCATTGACATACTTATTAAGATGTGAAATTACATCTTCATTTAGAATGTCCCATTGTTGTCTTTCCACATTTCCAAGGCAAACTCTCTGTTGCTTTGGTAATGTGGATGGCGACAAGGTTGGCGCATAAACTCAGAGAAAACGGCAAAAAGTTCGGGTGACATGGTATCGGTGCTACACCCGTGAGGCAGGGGCTGACCATCTGCCAATGTGATGCAGCAATCGAACGTCTTGCCGTTTGTGGCATTGTCCCAGATATGGACGTGAGGAATTTGTAACTCATCATCCGTCTTGACATAGACGGAGTATTCACCTCCTGCCAACATGCCGATTCTGGCAACATCTTTGATTTCTTGTTTCATCGTTCTCTTGGTAAAAAGTGATAAATGTGATACTCTTGGGCGAGAAGTAGCGTTTCAATTCTCTTGTCGCAGTCTCGATAGAATGACTGCCTTCTTCGCTGCCATCTATGATATAAAGAATGTCCTTTCCGTTGATGTTGTCGAAGTAATTGGCAACTTCGGGATATTCCGTCCGAATGACTTGTTCCACCACACTACGAAGTTCGTAGTAGTTCATTAGGTGAGTTCGGTAATATTCTCCCATCTTCTTCGTTTGTCGGTCAAACTCGCAGAGTGCGTTTCTGAACATGTCCGGTGAGCAATAGTACTGCCGGAAGTAGGAACTTTGTTGCAGTATCAGCTCCCTCACATAGGTGATGCCCAACTTGCGCATCAGGTCATCGATGAAGACGGCATCCGGGCGCAAACGTTCTATCACATCTATAACCCTACTGTTCTGTTGTCCTTCGAAGGGAAGGATTACCGTGATGTCGGATGGATGGGAAGCCAAATATGTCTTTACTTTCTGTAATAGCGTCATAATGATATTTTTACTTCGGTGATGAAATTGCAAGGCTGGAGTTTCATAATGTCTTCCATCGTGAACACACAAAGGTGGTTAAAGAAATAATCGAATGCCCATGAGAGGGAAATGCGATGGACATCCCACAACTCATTCCAAAGGCG
>CAVKZC010000063.1:0-14302 GCA_963660455.1 Sphaerochaetaceae bacterium
GCACCTGTGCGGTGGCGGAGGTGGTGTCGTACACCAGTCCGCTGCCAAAGCACACTTCGGCGTTGAACATCTGGCAAGTGGCGAGTGTCTCGTCGCTCTCGATAAGGTCGATGATATTGAACGGCATTTGGTTGTCTGCGCCCCAAGGCATATACTGCATCCGGTCGTTAATCCACACTGGCGCCACCTCGTGTTCTTCCTTGAACACCTCGGAGGTCTTAATGGTAAAAGCGGCGGAAAAATGCGTGTTCGGTATGTGCCGAACCGTGAGATTTGTATCGTTGTATTGCTGCATAGACAATGGTTTTGGACAAAGATAGACGGCGAAAATGCATGGTAAAAAGACAGACGAGGATTGCGAGCCCTTCAATACATTGCAAAGTTTTCATAAAAAGATGATTAGTTATAAGCAAAAAGTGTTACTTTTGTACGATATAAGACTAATTTCATGGCAAATAAGGAATTAAACAGGCTGAAACTCTTACTTGTAGAGAAGAAGCGCACGGGCAAGTGGCTTGCCGAGCAGTTGGGCAAAGACCAAACCACCATATCGAAATGGTGTACCAACAGTAGCCAGCCCGACTTGGAATATCTTATGAAGATAGCCAAAGTGCTTGATGTCGATGTGAACGACATACTGAACAACAATATTTAACCGACAAAACGAGGCGTATGATGAAAACAAAGAGTTTGCTTTTGGAGCAAGCAAATGAGATGAATTATTTAGAGATTGTCAAGCACAACCTTGAACAATCCTGCGACTAACCTATAATAAGAAAAATCAACTATGGATATAAAAGAATTCGCACAGGAGTTCCAGGAGAACGTCAAGGTGACGGTAGAAATGGGAAACACCGACGCAGACACAGAGATTGCCAAAGGCATACTCGAATATATGGAAGACAACGGCGAGGTGAATGCGCCGGAGATATGCACGTTTCAGAAAACCCGTACACGCATCACCGCCTACGACTATAACGATGAAGCCGAGTCGCTCGACCTCTTCTACCTCGTCAAGGCAGATACCCTGCTTGGCAAGGTGAACAATAGCAAGGTGCAGCAAGGTTTCAACTACCTCATGTCGTTCTACCGTGAAGCGATGAACGGCACGCTCCTGCGCTCCGTAAATATAGAGAACACCGACGAGATAGCCGAAGTGGGCAAGTTGGTGCAGAGCACAAAGGGCGCAATCAACCAGTTGCGCGTCTACGTCATCACCAATGGTCTGACCGATCCTGCTTGTGTGCCGTCGCCCGTGGAGTCGGAAGAGGGTTACATCATCGAGTACAACGTATGGGATATGCAGCGTGTGTACCAGCAACACAATATCCGCAGCGGTAAGGAGAAGGTGGAGATTGATTTCCCCACCGAGTACAACACCGAGTTGCAGTGCTTGAAGATGAGCGATGAGAATCCGTTTGTCGATGCATATTTGGCTATCATCCCCGGCATCACGTTGGCTAAGATATACAAGAAATACCAGCAGATATTGTTGGAGAAAAACGTGCGCACCTTCCTCCAGTTTAAGGGCAAGGTGAACAAAGGCATCCGCAAGACGTTGCGCGAAGAGCCGGACATGTTCTTCTCTTACAACAACGGTATCTCCACCACCGCCAGCGAGATTGACGTGAAGGAAGAGGACGGTGGACTTTACATCACACGTCTGTACGATTGGCAGATAGTGAATGGTGGTCAGACCACAGCCTCAATTGCCGCCTCACTCAACGATCGTGAAGTGGAACTAAGCAGGGTGTTTGTCCCGATGAAGGTCAGCGTCATCCGTGATATGGAGAACACCGACACCATCGTAAAGGCTATCTCCACCACCGCCAATAGCCAGACCTCCATCAAGAACTCCGATTTCTCCGCCAACGAACCCTATCTTATCGACATGGAGAAGTTCAGTCGTTCAGAATGGGTGCCCAACGGCAAGAACAAACCTATCTGCAAGTGGTACTTTGAGCGCACCCGTGGTCAGTACCTCGATCAAAAGGCGCAGTTGAGCGGATATAATGAAAAGTCGTTCAAGATAGAATATCCCAAGACACAAAAGATAACGAAAACGGATATTGCGAAGTATGAGGCTTCTTGGAGCCAACAACCATATTGTGTTTGCCGTGGTGCGGAGAAGAACTACGCTTTGTTTGTTGCAGATATAAAGCGCAATCGTCCATTGGTAACAGCCACATATTACACGCACGTGATAGCGAAGTGCATCCTCTTCAATACGATTGATTCCATTGTGAAGTCAAAGAAGTTAGGTGGATTCAAAGCCAATATGAATACCTATCTCATGGCTTCTATTTCGTTCTTGTCGGAGCATAATCTCGACTTGACCTATATTTGGGAAAACCAAAGAGTGCAGCAGGATGTTATCGACAAGATAGAAGAATTGATACCAGTGGTTTGGGATCATCTTACAAGGAGTTCCACGACGGGCGCACAGTCGTCCAATGTGGGCGAGTGGAGTAAGAAACCCGAGTGTTGGAATCGTCTGAAACTGAAATTGGCAGAATATGGCAAGTTCGGTGAAGAACTGATGCAAGGCGAAACCAATGACGACGGTACATATCTGAACGAGGCACAACAAGACCGCATACAAGAGGCAGAAGCCATCGAACCTAACTACTGGTTTGGATTGGCAAACTGGGCAAAGTCAAGAAATTTGCTTACGCCGTTGGAGCGCAAGGCAGCCTTCAACTTCGGCACGATGCGTTCTCGCAACCGTCCGATAAAATCACTCAAACAGGCACAATTTGCATTGAAGATAGTGGCAAAGGCCGTAGAATATGGTTATCAAGGATAAGGAATGGCAACAACAATCTATACATATTTGCACAACGACGATTTGAGCGGCTCACGCATTGTGAGCATGGATGATTGTATGTGCAAACTGTACAATATTAAACGTGATGATTCTGCATTTCTCAAAGATTTCAATGAGGACTTGCAGAAGCCAGCCTTGTATATCTTGTTGAATAGAAACAACCGCAAAGCATATATAGGAGAAACAGATGATTTCACAAAGAGGATAGTCCAGCACCTGACCAAAAAAGATTTTTGGGACGAGGTGATGGTTTTCCTTGGGGTGAATGACGATACTATCAGTAAAACGGAAGTGCAATACTTGGAGTATTGTGCATACAAGAAAGCGTTTGAGGTAAAGTCATATGATTTGTCTGAAAACACCCAGTCGCCCAAGCAACCGCACATGAGTGTGATGCAACGTGGCAAGGCAGACAAATTCTTCAACTATGTACAGTTTCTTGCCAAGTTCGTTGGTTGTGACATTTTTGAGAAGCGTAAGAGTGTGGTACTGACCACAACGCTAAAATCTTATCAACCCAAAATTGCACCCGTGCCCATCTCCCTAACGAGCGATGACCTAAAAGGCAGAATACAAATGTCGTTTAATGGTGAGGGTAAGTTTTCAAAGCGTGAGATAGTGCTTGAAATAGTAAAGAAATTCATGCAAGAATTTCCCGAAACCACATTGGGAGAACTGAAAGCCACTTTCAAGCGTGACTTCCTCGGTCGTTATGCTCAATATGAGTTTATTCAAGAGGATATTGAAACCGCTAAAAACTGGAAAGAACTTGGTGAAGATCATGTTCATTATTTCTTGAATACGGTTTTAACAAGCGGCGACGGGACAGATTTCGTGGTTTGCGTGGAATGGGATAAAAATAATATAATCAAAGTTCTCGGAATCGCTCAGGCATTAGGGTGGACATTTGAGGTAATAAAGGATAATATTGAATGACGCAAAATAAAGAAACCCAAAATACTGTTGAAAATATAGATACGAAGGGCGAAAGTTGGGTCAATAGAGAATTTTCCCATCCTGAAAGAACCATCCGCCTTGCCACATCGTTTAGTGGTATAGGGGCAATAGAATATGCTTTTAAGAGGCTTGGACTTAATACTCAAATAGTATTTGCAGGTGACATTGATGCCAACTGCAAAAAAACGTATTTTGCCAATTACGATATAAAAGAAGAACAGTGGCATACCGATATACATAACTTGGATGCTAAACCTTACAAGGGACAGGTAGACTTATTTGTCGGTGGCGCACCTTGTCAGGCATTTTCAATCGTGGGAGAACAAAGAGGTTTTGATGACACAAGAGGAACTTTGTTCCGTGAGTTTGCACGTGTAGTAAAAGAGTGCAAACCGAAGGTCTTTATATTTGAAAATGTCCAAGGACTTTTCAAGCATGATCAAGGTAGAACATGGGAGGTAGTCTATAATACGTTTCGTGATTATTGTGGATATGATATACATTTCCAGTTGCTAAATGCTCGGGACTATGGAATTCCACAAACACGAGAAAGACTTTATTGTGTAGGGTTTAGAAGAAAGACAAACTTCAAATATCCTGCACCAATACCATTAAAATATAAGATGTATGACTTTCTCGAAGACTATGTAGATAGCCCTTTTCACAATAAAGAAATAAATGCGAAAGTCTTATCTCTCAATACAAATCATAGAGAAGAACTTCTGCAAGGAACGGCCTCGGAAGGATTTAATGATTTTATATTCAAGGTGAATGAGGTCGATGATAAATATTACCTCTCCGAAAAGGTCGCAAAATATGTATTGTGCCCAGGCACTAAGAGTTTCAAGACACCTATAAAAACTGACTTGGATATAGCACGACCTCTTCTTCAATCAATGCACAAGATGCATCGAGCAGGAGTTGATAATTATGTGACGTACAAGAAAGAGAAAGGTATCAACGGACTTCGCAAATTAACGCCTCGTGAATGTTTCCGACTAATGGGCTTTAAGGACGATTTTAAGATTGTCGTAAGTAACACGTCTGCTTATATGGAGGCTGGTAATAGCATCGTTGTGGATGTTCTGATAGCCTTATTAAAGCAAATGGATATAACGAAATATGGTGTTTAGATGAAAAACAAGTTTGCAGACATACAAAATACAAAAGCCAATATTGATACTGAAAAAGATTGGCGCGAAATGGAGTTCTCTCATCCAGAAAGAACAATCCGTCTCGCCACATCTTTCAGTGGTATTGGTGCAATAGAGCACTCGTTTCACAGACTTGGATTAAATTGTGAAATACAGTTTGCAGGAGATATAGATGCAAATTGTAAGAAAGCATATTTTGCCAATTATCCTATCACTGAAGAACGTTGGCACACGGATGTCCATGAATTCAATGCAAAACCATTTAAGGGAAAAGTCGATTTGTTCGTAGGCGGAGCACCTTGTCAGGCGTTTTCTCTTCGTGGAAAGCATGGTGGATTTGAAGATACGAGAGGAACACTCTTCAGGGAGTTCGCTCGTATTGTGATTGAATGTCAACCAAAGCTTTTTATCTTTGAAAATGTTAAGGGCATGTTGAGCCACGATAAAGGTAAAACGTGGAAAACGATAAAAGATACCTTTGAAAAGGACTGTGGATATGATGTGTATTTTCAAGTCCTTAATGCAAAAGACTATGGCATACCCCAAAGTAGAGAACGGATTTTCTGCATTGGTTTTAAGAAAGAAACCGAATTCAAATATCCTGCACCGATTCCATTGGAAAAGAATGTCTACGATTTCCTCCAAGAACGGTTTAATAAGAAATATCTTTTAAAGGAAAAAGGAGTACATTTTATTACAAGGAGTATCAACTATCAAAAGAGTTACACTCAAATCAATGGCGATATAATCCTTTGCCAAAAAAGGAATCAACAATTCAATTGGCATGGAGATTTTGTATTTCATCCTAAAAAGAAAAACGATACTAAAACTCCACAAACTGACAATACGCTATTTCCAGTATCACAGTACGAGGAAAACTACTATATAAACCAAAATCCCGAAAAGTATGCGATAGAACCTATTGGCGACGAGGACGTAATGTCCTCGGTTTCATTGAAAGACCTCGATTTAACAATGGGGAGATTCAGAAAATTAACGCCAAGAGAATGTTTGAGGTTGATGGGGTTTGATGATACCTTTAATATTGTGGTTTCAGATACAGAAACATATAAACAGGCAGGAAATAGTATAGTCGTAAATGTGTTAATGGCATTATTAAAACAAATAGATATAACAAAATATGGAACAAATGTATAACAACAAAATGAGTGCGGTTGGATATGACCAATTCGTTTGTGACATATTCGTTAATTGGGAAGATGTAAAAGATGAAATTCTTCTTCCTGAGCGTAAGACTGGTTCTGGAAATGGAACTGTTCATGTATTCCTTGGTGCTGCCGATAAGGAATTGAGAAAAGAATTTCCCAAATACTATGAAGCAGTTGAAAACGGGGAAGAGACATCCGTTGGCGCAGTACCCGTTACTCACTTTTTTATGAAAAGTAACATTGTGAGTATGCTCGGGTATGTCTGTGAATACTACAAGAAAAAGAACGAAGATTTCGCTCACGTTATATCTGACATATTATTAAACGTGGATGATGTCAAGACGGAAAATGGGCTTCTGACGACAACATCATTCCTTAAATTATCCATAGGATCTAATAAGCTACGTCCTTACTTCAAGCAGTTTGAAGATAAAGGGGTGTTCTTTAAGGTTATCAGACATTTGCTCTTACCGGAATCAGCCTATAAGATAGCTCTATATAAAAACAGTAAAGGAGAGTACGCTGCATTTTGGCTAATAGGCTTTGATACGTTGGACAATTTTGAAGCAAATTCGACAAAGGAATATATTAAGAAACCAATAGTTCAGTCGGAAAAGGAGAGCCTTCCTCTCCAACAAATCTACTACGGCGCGCCCGGTACAGGCAAGAGCCACACCATCAAGGTGCAGACCAAGGGCGAGGATGTGGTGCGCACGACGTTCCACCCCGACAGCGACTACTCTACGTTTGTGGGTGCATACAAGCCGACGACGAAGAGCGTGCCGGTGACCACAGTGATAGGCACCAAGGCGGTGACGGTGGAAGGAACGGACGGTGAGCCGATGACGGAAGAGAAGATCGTGTATGAGTTTGTGAGCCAGTCGTTCCTGCAAGCCTACGTGTCGGCATGGAAAAAGCAGAGCGAGGCGCAACCCAAGAAACAATATCTCGTGGTGGAGGAAATCAACCGTGGCAACTGCGCCCAGATTTTCGGCGACCTGTTCCAGTTGCTCGACCGCAACGATTACGGTTTTTCAGACTATCCCATCAAGGCAGATGCCGACATGAAGAAACACTTGCAAAAGGCGTTTGAGGGCGTGGAGGTAGCCAACCGGGAGAACATCAACGCGATGTTTGAAGACGAGGATGACATTGTGGCGCAAGTGCTCAATGGTGACATCCTCTTGCTGCCTGACAACCTATATATATGGGCGACGATGAACACCAGCGACCAAAGTCTGTTCCCGATTGACTCGGCGTTCAAGCGTCGCTGGGATTGGCAGTATGTACCAATCAGCGATGCCGGGGAACATTGGGTGATTAAGACCAACGGCAAGCGATACAGTTGGTGGCGATTCCTCGAAGCCATCAACAAGCGCATCTACGAGGCCACCTATTCGGAGGACAAGAAACTGGGTTACTTCTTCTGCAAGGCGAAGGACGGCGTGATAAATGCCGAGACCTTTGTGGGCAAGGTGGTGTTCTACCTGTGGAACGATGTGTTTAAAGATACCGAGTTTGAGGGCGACGCCTTCAAAGATACAGACGACACAAAGTTGTCGTTCGACAAGTTCTATACCGTAGAGGGCGACAAGACAAAGGTGGTGGATGAGAAGATAGATACCTTCCTGACCAACCTTGGATTGGTGGCGATGATAGATGATGAGGACATAGACGTGTATGTCGGTCAAGAAGAAAGTCCGTCGAACGGTGCCGACCAAAGCACATGGACAACTGCACAACGCACCAATTACAACTATTGGAACGAGTTTCTGACCTATGCACAGGGCAATGACGAGTTCCAAAAATATTTCAGCGGAGTGAAGTCACCCAATAAAGATAACTGGAAAAGCTTTGCGATAGGAGAAAAAACATTCTATCTCTCCACATTATTGCGACAGAAACAAAAGGAAGTGAAGGTACAGATTTATATTCCAGAAGACCAAAGTACCTATAATAATTTCCTCGCCAATAAAGAGGCTATTGAGGCAGAAATGGGAACGACCTTCAATTGGAACGAATTCCCACAATATAAGTGCTTCACCATAGATGAAGCGAAGACAGGCGTAGACCTAAGCAATCAAGAGTCAAGGATAGAGAGTTTCGAGTTCTTGATTGACCGATTGCTGCGTATGCGTGAGGTGTTCCCCAAATACAAATAATCGTCTATGCGCATCCTCATCGAAGAATACCAATATGCCGTAGCCGACGTGCGCGACGTGCTGCAAGGCATTGATGCCTTGGAGAACGTGGAAGGTATGGTGTCGGTGCATTATGTGGGGTATTACTACAATGCCGCACAGGGCGACTGCGTGTTTATTCTTCCGAAGGTGCTGCTGCGCGATGTGGACGGCAAGGAACTGGCATTCGGCAAGTACCGCCCGGAGAGCATTATCACGCCCGAGGGACAGGAGCAGTTGACCAAGGAGGAACACGACTTTCTGTACGGGTTTGCCGTGTGGATTTATCGTGCCATAGTGGTCTACAAGAACGACCAACGCAACGACACGACCATTGTCTACCAAAAGAAGATAGCCCAGGCAGGGCGTGGCAGCAAGCGGCAGAGCAACACGTTGCTCGACATCCTGTTGGCATTGCTGCAGTTTAATAAGGACAACCGCAGTTTCTTCTTCTTTGTGCTGAAGAACCTTCATGCCGGTTACAACAAAATCAACTGGACACGCACCATCTCCACCACCTCTGCTATCATACAAGACGGCAGTGCGGTGTATCTGAACCCTGTGAACAAGAAGCGGAAGATTAACTTCGACGAGGAATTGCTTGTCATCTTCTTCTCCATACTGCGATATATCTGCGATACCTACGGATTTGAAGCAGACATACCCTGCAACTTCACGTTGATACGTGGAAGGCAGTTTGACAAGTACCTCAGCGGATATGGCAAGGTGCGGTTGCAACAGATTAAGTACAAGTACTTCTCCGACAAAGCCCTGCAACTGTGGACGCTCTGCTACGCCTTCTTCGATGCATCACGTCAGGTCTCGGTCAATGTTGACCAAAAGGAATACCTACTGGTAAAGAGTTTCCACATCGTGTTCGAGGCCATCATCGATGCGCTGATAGGCGACAATCCGTTGCCAGACGGCATGAAGAAACAACAGGACGACGGCAAAATAGTGGACCACCTCTATACCGCCAAGAGCTTGATAGAGGGCGATACGGGCAACACCTATTATATAGGCGACTCGAAGTATTACAAGATGGGCAATGAGCTGGGACGTGAGAGCATCTATAAGCAGTACACCTACGCAAGGAATGTGATACAATGGAACCTCGACATTTTTAATAGTGGCAAAAAACCACAGAGCGGCGTAAAACTGCGCGACGATGAGACCGAGGGTTACAACATCATCCCCAACTTCTTCATCTCTGCCACGATGGACGAGCAGTTGCGCTACGGCGAGGACGGCATCAAGGAGACCGACCGTAAGAACAACCGCTATATGCAGCGACAGTTCAACAACCGCTTGTATGACCGCGACACGCTCTTGTTGTTCCATTACGACGTGAACTTCCTCTTTGTGCTTTCGATGTATGCCCGAAACAACGAGGGACGCAAGCAGGCATGGAAGGCACGTATTAGGGAGAAGTTTCGCGCAGAGATACAAGACTGGTTGCAGAAGGATTTTGATTTCTACGCCATGAAAGCCCGTCCCGAGGCGGACGGCAAGGCATACTTGCGTACCCATTTTCAACAAGTGTTGGGCAAGGTCTATACGCCGTTTGCCGATGGCGAGGTGCTCTCGCTGGCCCTCGACAAGAAAGACGAGGAACACAACAAGGCGTTGATTGACGAACTGAGCCACACCTTCATCGTCCGTCCCTGCCGACTGGGCGAGAAACCCGAGGACGTGTTACCCACTGGCGAGGAAGCGAAGCAGATACCGGGAGACGTGCCAAAAGATGCAAGCACGGAGAAAAACGTGCTTACTTGCTTGGTGCGCATAAGCGACAGCAACTACAAGGACTTCACCCAGCACAAGGGCAAGACCTACGTCATGGAAAAGATACCGCTGGTCAACCTTATCGGCCTGAAATACCTCCTGCCTATGGTGGGTGGCAATATCGACGGCTACTACGATGTGGAGCGGTTGGCCATAGCCACGCACAACGGCGAGGCGGCACTGCGGTTGCGCTTGGGCGAATACCACAACATTGGTGATGGTTGGGTGCGGATATACCGAACCAAGATGCAGCCCGGCGAACTCATATCGCTTGCCGACACCCTTAAAATGTACAACGACTAAAACCTAATGACCATGGAACAGAATATGAGAACACGAGCAAGCCGACAATATATAAGAGTGACGTTCCCCGACGGAAAAGAATTCTGCTATAAGAACACTACTTCCACCATGATAGCCGTGTTGAAGTATATTGGCGCGGACAATTTCCCAAAAATCAAGTTGGAACTATGTTATCTGCCCATTCTTTCCAAGACACGCTATCCCAAGTATGAGAAGTACATGAAGCCCGTGTGCGATGGCTGGTATCTAAACACGCAGTCGGACACTACTTCAAAATACATGCAACTTTGCAGTATCAACCAACAGTTGGAACTGGGGTTGAAGATAGAGATAGGCACAGATTTGCCTACGACAGAAGATCCCGATAGGGTAAAAAAAACAAAAGTGAAAGATAAGTTGTTGGTGAGATTTCCCGATGGCGAATACTTTGCCAACGCAAGTAACACCGACACTTTCCTTGAGGTAGTTTGGCAGTTGGGCGTCGATGAAATCAAGCGTAAGGATTTGCAGTGGGGAGATAAGCCACTCATCACTCACACAAAGTTGTATAACGGACAGATACAAGTAGGCGAAAATCGCTGGATTTATGTTCCGTCATCCACATCCAATAAGGTAAAACTATTGCGTGTCATCAGTGCGATGCTCCGCATAAAACTTGACATCAGTGTCATTTAGCCATGGACTATTCGCAGTTGCAGCAAGACAATAAAAACCTGCGTCCGCATCAGGTAGAAGCCAAAGGCAAGGTTTTCGAGGCATGGAACAAGTGCAACGCCGTAATGTTGCAGATGCCCACGGGCACGGGCAAGACCTATCTGTTCACGTCGCTCATCAATGACCTTATTGCCAACTACAAAGCCATGCACAAGGAAATTAATATCCTTGTTGTGGCGCACCGCATGGAACTGCTCGACCAGATTTCGGCTACCCTTACACGGTTTGGCATAGCCCACGGATTTATACAAGGAAACCGCGAACAACACCTATGGAAGCGCGTGCAGGTGGGAAGCATCATGTCGCTCCTGACCGACAAGAACTACTACAATGTCTGCCGCCAGCAGTTTGACTATATCATCGTGGACGAGGCGCACCATTCGTTGGCGGACACCTACGTCAAACTATTTGAACTCTTCCCCGAAGCCAAGAAACTCGGTGTGACCGCTACGCCGTGGCGACTGAACCATGAGTCGTTCTACCGTCTATATGATACATTGGTGACCTCGCCGCAAATATCATGGTTTATCCAGCAACACTTGTTGGCCGATTTCGACTATGTGTCTATCCGCCCGGACTCGGAGATACAACGGATGGTAGACCGTTCAGAGGTGGCGCAGACGGGAGATTTCGTCATTTCCGACCTTGAAAATACGTTCAACAACCAGCGCATCCGAAGCAAGATATACAAGTCGTACAAGCAATATGCGAAGGGACGCAAGGGCATCATCTACGCTATCAACAAGCGGCACGCCGCCAATATTGCCGAACTCTATTGCAACCATAAAGTGAAAGCGGTGGCGATAGACTGCGATACGCCCAAGGAAGAGCGGCAAGACCTGATAGCCAAGTTTAAGGAAGGCGAGATACAAGTGCTGGTCAATGTGGAAATCTTTACTGAAGGGTTTGACTGCCCCGACGTGAACTTCATCCAGTTGGCCCGTCCCACAAAATCGTTGGCACTCTATCTGCAACAGGTAGGGCGCGGTCTGCGTGTCGTGGAAGGGAAAGAGAAAACAATCATCATCGACAACGTGGGACTATACAACTACTTCGGGTTGCCGGATGCCAACCGTAAGTGGCAGTACCATTTCAAAGGAAGAGATGATGTGGAACACGAGGAAAATGCCAAGAAAGGATGCAACTTTTCCGACGGGTTTGGTGGCCCTTTGGATGATGATAAGTTCAACGAGGATGACGAGCAGATGATGGTGGTGCGAGGAGCGACGCAAGAAGTTCCTGTAATGAAAACCATTGAGCCGGAGAAACCCAAAGAAGAGCCCATCAGAGAGTTTTCGCTTTGCGACTACTACCTTGTGAGAGGTACAAGTAAGGCTTTCAAGATTTATCCGTTTGTGAAGAAACGTGGCAAGGCTACCGATGCGGTGGGCAACTGCGTTTATGAATACGACGAGCAAAAGGAAAAGATAGTGCTGACAAGTCAAACGCACGAAAACGAGGCCATCATCAACAAGCATATCAAGTTGCAATCCATCATTTCATTTGCAGCGATGTTTGCCCAAACGTCTATGCGGTCGGTCATCAATACCAACAACCTCTATTCCCTATTGGGAAAGAAGCGTGAGAAGCAAACATCGTTGTTTGCTTTGTTTGAAATGATAGACGCATTTTATAAGAACGTCATGCGTCAGCAAGGTAGATTATAGAAACACCTCCATCCCATTCACCTCAAATATACAAACATCACGGAGCTGCCGGATTTCATTTGAATCCAGCAACTTCATTCGTCTTGTGCCCTTATAAAAATCGTAGCGGAGGGAGATGCAGCGGTGCCAGTGTTGGATTTCGCCGGAGCGTGTCCAAAGGGTGAGGTCGAGGGGCTCGGGAGCTTGGAGGAGTTTTCTTAATGTGGAAATGTGGATGGAGTTCATGAGTTAATCGAATGTGCGGTTGAACGGGTCGTCGAAGATGTTGGCAGGATATTTTATACGGACGGGGAGACGATGACGGGTAAATTTGTACTTGAATTTAATGGCGTTGTTGGCGTTGTGGGCATCAGATATGTCGTGCGAGATGTCGGTGATGAGAATGGGAATGTTGCTATCATTGTAATCAACGAGGTAGATGAAGGGCGACAGAAGGAGTTGTGTGAAGTGGATGGCTTGGTCGTAGGGAAGCATGGACGACTCTACCTCGTATTCGTATTCCGACTGGTCGTCATAGAAAGAGGTGATGCCGAGACAAGTGGCGGTAGAGCGGTCGAGCGAGAGTTTTTTCTTGGTGACACAAGTGAGGTGGATGTTTTCGATGCAGTTGAACTCGCCCCGGACTTGCAAAGTGAGGTTGGGCGTCCGGTCGGTGACATAGAATGTCTTGGAACGAAAACCGCGATGAACGGTGAACTGCAAGAGACGGCACGACTGACCGATGCGAGATTCCAGTGTGGCAGGGTTAATGGTGATCCTTTGCAGCGAAAACTTTGTGACGGTGATGTCACTATCGGTGAGACGAACGACACGTGGAGTGTTCTCGCCGTCGAACAGCGCAAGACATTCCGTGTAACAATGCGTTGTGATGTTGGGCAACAAGCAAAATGCGAGTTGTTGGAAGGCGTTGCGAGGAATGGAGAACGATGGTCGGGTAGTGAGAAAGAACGACTGGATGAAGGATGATGCTTCGCCAGCGGTGACGTTGAGCCGCGAATAGACAATGGTGACTTGCGATGTGCTGGCGGTCTCTGTGGATGTGACGGCTTTCAGCGATAACGTCGTGTACACAAGGGGGAGCTCCAACATATAACCCTCGATGATGCTTCGGAGGTCGTAGAGCGTGGCAAGTTTGTCGTAAGGGTAGAGCGTCGTGGTGAAGACTGTATTTGTTCCACAAGTTACGCTAATCTCAACAGACGTGGCATCAGTGGTAATGAAAATCTCTGACGGGAGATTGGATGTGAAGAGATAGGCGGATGGAGAGTAATTGATTTTGAGCATAGCAGATGTTTTGGGGTAAAGGTAAATGAGAAGTCGGGGTTGGGGAAAGACGGATGAGCAATTTTTCTACCTCGGTCGTGGAGTAAGAAGTCCGAAGCATCGGACTACTTACTTTCCGCCTAAGCCGCTGACTTGGCCTTTGGCTTGCGCCCTCTCTTCTTTGGCTTTTCTGGTGTGGGCTGTGGCTCGGGCTGCTGGGTGGGTGCAGCCTTGGCGAGTGCTATCTCGTGGGAGAGGCGTGCGAGGATATTGTCGGAGATGT
>CAVKZC010000064.1:0-14154 GCA_963660455.1 Sphaerochaetaceae bacterium
GAAGGCAAAGCTCAAGGCATGGCTGAAGGCAAAGCTCAAGGCATGGCCGAAGGAAGAGCCGAAGGAAGAGCCGAAGGAAGAGCCGAAGGCGTGGTTGCTAGTAGGGTTCTCATAGCAAAGGCTATGCTTAACAAAGGTATGGACATAGCCTTGATTTCTGAGTTAACCGGCTTATCGGAAAAAGACATCACCTCTGGTATACAATAAGAGAATCAAGACGCTACTATAACATAAACAAGAAAGGAAAGTAAGGGAATAGGAATAACTAAAGCAGCCAAGCCAGCAATGACTTGGCTGCTTGCTTTTTGTATAAACACCCATCAATATGCAGATTTTCAGGACACACCTTTTACGTATTTGAAGAATTCTGGCCGTACAATAGTATGACACCAAAAAGAAAAAGTATGACAGTAAAAGGTTATATGGCAACGGGAGTCATGGCTCTCCTGTCCGCAACGTATCCTAACACAGGCCATGCCCAACAGGCTACGGTTACAGTCTGCAACCCGTCCGACCTGCCAAGGCAAGAGCTTGTGGCACTCGACATGAGTCAAGTGAGGAAGAAACTAAACAATGCCTCTCCTGGCAAGGGAGAGACTTACATCGTCAAGAATATACGGGGGCAACAGACTGGTTCACAGCTTTCGTACGACGGTTTGCTGCTTATAGATGCCAGCGTGCGACCACATGGCATCGCCACCTATTATATAAGCATCGGAAAACCTTGCGCACAAAAGGTATGGACTACAGGCGCACTTTACAAGATGCGCAAAGACGACATAGCCTGGGAAAACGACCGCTGTGCCTACCGTGTATATGGTCCGGCTCTGCAAAAGACAGGGGAACGGTCGTTCGGCACAGACATCTGGGTAAAAAACACCCCAGACACTGTAGTTTACGAACGGTACATCAAGGACATAAAGGGAATAGCGTCCTTCCATCTTGACCATGGCAACGGGCTGGATCCCTACCAGGTGGGAGCCACACTGGGATTGGGAGCGCCGGGGCTTATGACAGAGAGGCAGCTACACCTGCCATACTGTTACAATAGCTATAAAATACTCGACAACGGGCCGTTGCGCTTTACGGTAGAACTGACCTACAACCCGGCTGTCATCGATGACCAGAAAGAAGTGGTGGAGCACCGTATCATCTCACTCGACAAAGGAAGTAACTTCAACAAGATGACCGTATGGTACGAAGGACTCACCCACCCTACAGACCTTGCCACTGGTTTTCCTGTACATGAGAAGGACACCGCCACCAAGACTCTTGCAACAGACTATATCTGTTATGCAGACCCTACGGACAACCCTGATGTCAACCAATCGCAGGTATACGTGGGCATACTCTTCCCGTATGGCATTGACCATACCTATTACCAGCTCTTCGACCAAAAGCACGACGGGGCGACAGGCCATGCTCTCGGTATCAAGAAAGGACTGAAGAACGAGGAACACTACTGTTATTATTTTGGAGCGGCATGGAGCAAATATGACGTACGCAGCTACGCCGAATGGCAACTGCGCATACAGGAAACGCTGGACGGCATGAAGCACCCGCTCAAAGTGGAGATGGAATAAGATTAATATCGACTTGCGTATATTTCCCACCGGAATCGTATTATAACAAAAACTCATACGACACATGGAACGGAAACAATTATACATAGCTGTCTGCCTGCTCCTGACTTTCCATACAGTGATACTCGCAAAGAAAGGAACGGAAGCACCGGAAATAACCCAACTGAAGAAAAAGACAGAGCATGTGATGAGCCTGGTGGACAAGCAGCCCGACTGGCTCTACTCCCGATTGCAGATGTACTGGAGCACCCATGCCCAGGATGTCTTTGTTAACGGCGAAACATTCGACCATCCCGGCGGGGAACGTGCCTCTGAGCCAACCGTGAAGTTCAACGGCACGCGTGGGATGGAATCGCAGTATGACCGGCCGAAGCTCGAAGACATCGTGCCTTACGATGACGATGAGCAGGGACAGGTTACCTACATAAGCCGTGCAACAGGAGAAAAGGAAAAGACCTCTCCAGCCAAGACGGGCTGCAGCATAGCCAGCACGAACCGGTCTATTATGGGCATAGCCCGTGATGCCGCCCGCATCTTTGCTGCCACAGGCGAGATGCGCTACGGGCAGATGGCCGCCAAGGTGCTCGATGTCTATATGAAAGGCATTGCCTACCGCAACGTCCCCACCGACTTGAACCATGGCCATCAGCAGACGCTCGTCGGCATGACTACCTTTGAGGTGATTCACGAGGATATCATCAACGAACTTACCCAGATGTATCCCCTCGTCAAGAACCTGCTGAAAGATGACCAAGCCATCATCGAAGCGGGGTTCAAGAAGTGGGCTGAGAATATCATTGCCAATGGCGTTCCGCATAACAACTGGGACTTGTTTCAGGCTGATTTCATCGTGAAGATAGCCCTGGTGTTGCAGGATAATCAGGCGTATGCCGACGGCAAGGGTAAGCAATATTACTTGGACTATGTGGTCAATCAGAACAGCGTGCGTCAATGGAGCATGAACAAGCTCATCGACTTCGGTTTCGACAAGAAGTCGAAGACTTGGTATGAGTCGCCCGGCTACAGCAACACCGTACTTGGCACCTTTTGCGACTTTGCCAATATGCTTGACGAGAAAGCTGGCATCGACCTCTTCGCCAAGCATCCTATCCTAGTAGATGCCGTGAAGACTTCGGCAGAGTATCTCTTCCCTAATCGTATGATTGCCGGTTGGGGAGACACCCATCCAAGCTACCCCGGCACAGGGGCAATCGACAACATTCTGAAGTATGCCACCCGACACAAGGATAAGCAGCTCGTTTCGGAAATGAATCTCTTCAAGGCAGTGGTAGCACCCGCCGCCCCTGTTGCCGACATTGAGCGATACACGAGTAGAATCTTCTATGCACCGAATGTGTCATGGCTCGCCATGCGCACGGGTATGGACAAGCAACACGACCTGATGGCTTCGCTCAACGGCAGCTTCGGCAACCATGCCCATGCCAATGGCATCTCCTTGGAGTTGTACGGTAAGGGGTATGTGCTCGGACCAGATGCGGGCATCGGCAAGAATCTCTATAGCGGACTCGACTATGCCGAGTATTACTCTCAGATGCCTGCCCATAACACGGTGGTGGTGGATGGCGTGTCGAGCTATCCCGTGATGATGTCGCAGCATGCCTTCAAGGTCATCGCTTCCGATTCTCTCGGAAAGATGACTTATGCTACTGTCAGTTTCATCGAACCGGAGACACAAGCCGACCAGCAACGCACCACTGCCATTGTGAAGACTTCCGACAAGGGCGGCTATTACATTGATGTGTTCCGTAGCCGCAGGAAGGAGGGAGGCGACAAGACCCACGATTACTTCTATCACAATCTCGGCCAAGCGATGACAATGGCTGATGCAGCAACGGGAAAGCCTCTTCTGATGCAGCCTACCGAGAAACTCGCCTTCGCGGGCGGTCATCTCTATGCCTACTCCTATATATATAATAAGGAGAGCGCGGAGATGAAAAACGCTGTCAAGACTCAGTTCGTTACGAAGATAGAGGACGAGAAGGTGGCGGAGGCGATGTGCGGTCAGAAAGAGATAACGATGACGATGTGGATGAATGCAGACGAAAACCGCACCATCTTCAAGGCTCTCTCGCCTGCCAACCTGGAGTATGAGCGTATGCCCAACCAACCCTATAAGATAGCAGACCAACCAGTGCTCACCTTTGTAGCCCGGCAAAAGGGCGAAGCGTGGAATCATCCATTCGTCTGTGTGTATGAACCAAGTTCTGACACAGAGCCAGGCGACATCGCATCGGTCGATTATTTCACACCCAACGCGAAAGGCGCAGTAGGCATCATCATCAAGTTGAAGAATGGAACCGAGCAACGTTTTGTCTGCTCGGAAAGTGGTAAGGTTGAAATCAATTAATCAGAAATAAGTGACTATGACAGATATAAAACTCCGCAAAGGTATCATATTCGGTCTGCTCTTGATGCTTGGCCTCACATCGCATGCCCAACAACAGTTGCAGTCGCCTGATGGCAAGTATAATTTTGTATTCGAGCAGAAAGACAACCAGTTGACCTATCGCCTCGACTATGTTGGCAAGCAAGTGGTGGAGTGGGGAGAGCTCGGTGTGAACATCGACAACCACTTGGTGGAGTCGGCGATGGGCATCCCTGTGGATACCAACCGAGTTTGGACTACTGACATGGAAGTAGTTGGTGTGGACAGGAAGGCGGAGGATGATACATGGACGCCTGTTTATGGCGAGTATGCCCAGATACGTGACCACTATAATGAGATGACCATCCACCTCATGAAGGGTGGCAACCATGACAATAGTGACAACGGCTACGACAAGCGCCAGCAGTATCTCTTCGATATTATCGTGCGTGCATACGATGAAGGCGTGGCTATCCGCTATCACTTCCCCGAGGCGACCAATGGTCTCTTCATGCACATCACCGACGACTTAACTTCCTTCCGCTTTGCCCTAGGGGCTGAGGCTTACCACTTCCCTTGGGCACAGGCACAAGCCACCAAGGTGAAACTTCTGAAGAGCGAGAAGGCCTGGCAGAATGAAGCCGAGCGACCTCTCACCCTGCATCTGGCAAATGGTCTCTATGCAACTATCGGAGAGGCTGCCTTGACCGATTTCGTGAGAGGCAAAATCAAGTTGAAGGCTGACAACGAGTTGCAGATGTCGATGTTTCAGTCTGCCGACATCATCACCGCCTATGACATGCCTTGGCGATTTATCATAGTGGGGGAGAAGGCTGTGGACCTCATCAACAACAAGCAGATGGTGCTCAATCTCAATGCTTCATGCCAGATTGCCGATGCCAAGGAGTGGATTCGCCCCGGCAAGGCTTTCCGTGTGTGCCGGTTGGATATGAAGTCGGCTATGGAGGCTGTGGACTTCTGTGTAGACAGAGGTTTACAGTACATCGAGCTCGATGCGGGATGGTATGGTCCCGAGATGCAGATGTCTTCTTCCGCCTTGAAGGTGGCAGCAAACCGTGACTTTGATATGCCTAAACTCTGTGCTTACGCCAAGAGCAAGGGCATCGGTGTGTGGGTGTATGTCAACCAGAGAGCTTTGTACCAAGAACTCGACCAGATACTCCCGCTCTATGAGAAGTGGGGCGTCAGTGGCATCAAGTTCGGATTTGTGCAGATAGGTTCTCAGGAGTGGACCACTTGGCTTCACAATGCTGTCCGCAAGTGTGCCGACCATCACATCATGGTGGATATCCACGATGAGTACCGGCCTACGGGATGGAGCCGCACTTATCCCAACCTCATGACGCAAGAAGGTATTGGCGGCAATGAGGAGATGCCAAATGCCGAGCACAACACGGTCCTCCCGTTTACGAGATTCCTTTGTGGACCTGCCGACTATACCCCTTGCTATTTTAATAGTAGGGTAAAGAACACCAAGGCGCACCAGTTGGCGATGCCCGTGGTATATTACAGTCCGATCACCTTCCTCTATTGGTACGACCTGCCCAATGCCTACAAGGGCGAGAAAGAACTCGACTACTGGAAACATTGCCCTACGGTATGGGATGAGAGCAAGGCTCTCGACGGTGAGCCAGGAGAGTTTATCGTTCAGGCTCGTCGTTCTGCTGGCGATTGGTTTGTGGGAGTCATGAACGGTTTGACGGCTCGCGACATCACCATCAACACTTCCGACTTCTTGCAGAAAGGCAAGAAATATCGTGCGGAAATATACAACGATGACCCTACATTGAAGACCCGCACAAAAATTGCATCTTCCGAGATAACCTTCAAGGCAGGTAAGGCGATCACACTCCACCTGCAACCTTCGGGCGGTGCAGCCATCCGCTTCGTACCTGTGAAATAAGTTCAACATTGCGGTTATGTGGTAAACTGGCAAAAAACATAGCTATTCTTACGCTGTTTTCTCAGATTTGTTTTATCTTTGCAAGCGATTAATTGACCAAAAACGCTTGCAAAGATAAAACTATGAGATTTATACGCTACTATATTTTCCTTCTCACGCTTGTATTCTGTGTGGCAACAGCACATGCAGACATCGTGAACGATGAAGTCTTTCATTTCGTCACGAAGGAAGACGGACTGTCTGGGGAATCCGTCTCGCGCATCATACCCGACCATCTGGGGCGCATGTGGCTGGCGACGAGCAACGGTGTGAGCCTTTACAACGGCAAAAGGATCGTTACGTTCAGGATGAGTTCCGACGCTACCTTTCCCAACCATGCGCACGACATCTGTGAAAGCGAAGACCATACCATCTACGTTGCCACCAACAAAGGAATCTTCGAGAAGAGAAACGAAGACAAGGAGTTTCACCAGATACTGAAAGACATAGCCAAAGGAGAGGCTATCCTGGCGAGCAAGGGCCGAATATATGTGGGCAACCGTGACGGCCTACATGTCTTTGACGGCAAGCACACGAATTTGATAACCGTCGGTGCTTCGAGAATGGGCGTGGAGAACGGGGTGCGCGACATCGTGGAAGACAACAAGGGCAACATCTGGTTCCTAAGCCGCTATGCGCTCAACTGCTATTCCCCCCAGACAGGAAAGTTTAGTTCGCATGTCATCGCCGACAAGATGCCAAAGGGCACTGCCTTGAGCAAAATGGCTATTTACCGGGACAAGTTTTTTATCGGAACAAAGAACAACGGTTTGTTTGTATATCAGCCTTCCAAGAATCTTCTGCCACGTGAGATAAAAGGAGTGGGCAATGTCATCACGACAGTACAAGTCACCAGTAAGGGGGATGTAACCGTAAGCAGCGATGGTTCGGGCGCATACCTGATAGACGGAAAAACACTCGCTATAAAGGAAGTGTACAACACCAAAGGCGACCGCAAGCACCATTTGCCAAGCGATGCCGTCTATTGTTTTACGAAGGACAGGCATGGCGTCAACTGGTTCGGTTTCTATCGTTTTGGGCTATGCCATACCTATTACTCTGCGCCAGTCTTTCGTCGCTACCATTTTGAAGACTTTTCTACGGAAGGACTCGTTGTGCGATCTTTCTTCATAGACAACCAGGTAAAGCTGATAGGTACAAACGTGGGGCTTTATTACATAGACGAAGCCCGCCATATCGTGCGGCTGATAGATCCAGAACTTTTGGACGGTGGGCACATCATCACCAACATCATCTTGTACAACGGTTTGTATTACATCGCCACTTACGATGCAGGTCTCCATGTTCTCAATCCACAGACCTTTGCCGTTACCCGTGTACCCAACGAGCCTTTGCTCACCACGGCAACCATCTCCTCATTCAACATCAGCCCTGACAACAAACTGTGGATAGGAACAGGAGAGGGCGTGTTCGTGCTCGACGGGCATGGCCAGACAGTACGCTACACAGAAAACAACTCACGCCTCTGCGGAGGGGTGGTGACAGGCATCATGTTCGACAAGAAAGGCAACGGATGGATAAGTTCGCAAGCACTGTCTCTTTATGTCGGTGCTACCCATACTTTCGAGAACTCCCGTTTTCCCAAAGGGTTCTTCAACGCCGAGAGCAACCTGAACTGTGTCAGGGGCCATGACGACTTGATCTATTTCGTTCGCCAAGCAAGCGTTTTCTATACGAATCCTTCCATGTCGAAGTTCGGGCAGTTGACCCTACCACGTGAACTGCAGAACAGTACCTGTTATAGCTTTTTGGACGACAGGAAGGGGTCATACTGGTTTGCCACCGATGGCGGACTTTTCCGTACGGACTACCAGATGCAAAACTTGCAGCACTTCGGCTATGGCGAGGGACTCATGTGTCAGTACATTAATGCCAACGGGGTGCAGATGGACAGCAGCGGCAATATCTGGATCGGTACGTCCAACGGACTGATGGAAGTAAACAAAAAGGCACTGAAGGCCTGGCAGGACAACAACGCAAGCCACCTCTGCCTCTATGCCATGCGCAGAGGAAGCGACCTGGCAGGCGCAGCCCTGGAAGACAAATGGAACGAGGATAAAAGCATCCAACTTAGCTGGAACTTTATTTCGGAGAAGTTATCCTTCCGCCTGTTGCTGCAAGACTATGCACGGCCCTTCGGGCGTCTATACCAATACAGGTTGGAGGGCGAGAAAGACTGGCACAGTGTCGTTGACGGCAATGACGTTGTGATAGAGCACCTGATGCCGGGCACCCATAAGTTGACGGTACGCCTGGCCGGTGCCCCCGGCACGGAGAAGACCTACGCCATCGTGGTTTCGCCGTCATGGATAGCCATCCTCGAGATGCTGATGTTGCTGTTTGCTGCTGTCCTGCTGTGGCTGTGGCACCGTTATCACAAGAACACGAAGGACCTTCTGAAGGAACGTAACGAGATAGAGGGCGCCCTGATGGAAGTGGAGAAGGAACAACAACAGGCAGAGATGGAAAGCGAAGAACGGAGAGTGAAGAGCACGGAATCATCCAGTGACACATCTTCCACCACTCCCAAGTATGCCCGGGTGAAAGTGGACGAGCAGGAGTTTTCCGGCATTGTCGCCCGTATGAAGGAGTATATAGGGCAGAGCCGATGCTTCACCAATCCAGAACTGAAGATGAGCGATTTGGCAGAGGTACTCGGTGTATCTTCCAGCAAACTGAGCCAGGTATTCAATCTCTATATCAAGGAAAATTATTACGAGTTTATCAACCAGTACCGACTGGACGAGTTCAAACGTCTGATAGACGAAGGCGAATACAAGAGGTACACACTCACAGCACTCAGCGAGAAGTGCGGTTTCAAGAAGTCGAGCTTCTTCAGCACCTTCCGCAGGGTGGAGGGTATGACACCGACGGAATACATGAAAAAGGTAAAAGGGTAAAAAGGCTACTTAAAGGTAAAAAAGTAAAGGACGGCGCAGACTGTACACGACAAAAGAGGCAGGCTTGGCAAGTTTTTGGGTGTAAGACACGCCACTCATAACTTCACCTAAATTAGACAAACTACAGAGAATACACCATATATCACTGACAAACAATACATTAAACACAATGGACTTCTTGCAAAAGGAGTTGGCGGCACTTGGCGGGCGAAAAGTTGCAACCTATCGGAAAAGACCTTAACTTTGCAACCGTGACACAGAAAGTTTCACGATTACAACCAACTAAAAACCGATACGCCTTGGAACAGAACTACACTCTACCCGACCGCAAACTGGTATCTTCCATCTACAAGAAGTACTATAGCGACCTCAAGCAATTTCTTGTGAGTTATACGCACGACGGGATGACTGCCGAAGACATGTTGCAGGATATTTTTATCAAAGTACTGTCGCTCGACATCATCTGTGAGAACACCGCACAGAACCTGCTTTTCGTCATGGCCAAACGTATGATCATAGATGATGCGCGCCACAAGGCCTTCATTCGCGAAGCAGTAAAACAGATGTACAATTCAGTCAACGACATGGACACCCACTCAGAAGCCCGCCGCATCGAGGCTGCCGACATCCTCTCTTTCGAGCGTCAGCACCTTGCAGAGATGGCTCCCAAGCGTGCACATATATACAAGATGTACAAACACGACGGGATGACAACCGACGAGATAGTGGAAATGCTCCATCTGAGCAAACGGACAGTAGAGACACACATCTACCTGTCTACCAAAGACATGAAATCCTATCTTCGAGATATCATCTAAGAGCACACTATGGGCAGGAGGTGTTTCTACCCTACAAAAAGTGCCACAACACGACAGGAAAGCCACAGGGAAATATAACGAAAACAATATAACTAACTAACCTAACATGAAGCAGTATTCAATAAAAGCGTGTATACTCTCAGCAGGATTAGCCATGCCCCTCTTCTCCGCCACACTCATGGCGGCGGGCATACCTCATCCCATCACAGCACAACAGCAACAGGTTCAAGGTATTGTCATGGACAAGACGGGCGAGCCGCTTATCGGCGTGACAGTACAAGTAGTAGGACAGCAAAGCGGAACCACTACCGACCTGGACGGTCATTTCACCATCAAGGCAGCCAAAGGTGCAGAACTCAGATTCTCGTACATCGGTTTTACCGAACAGGTAGTGAAGGTAACGGGTGGCCAACTCAACGTCACCATGGGCGAAGACAACCAGGTGCTGGAAGAGGTGGTTGTTGTAGGTTACGGCGTACAGAAGAAGGAGTCGCTTACAGGTGCCGTCACCGTGGTAGACAGCAAGGCTTTCGCTGAGAAAGGCGGTCTGTCCTCTCCCTTGCAGGCATTGCAGGGACAGGTGCCCGGTGTGATGATAAGCCGTTCGTCTTCCGCCCCTGGTGACGAAAGCTGGGACCTCAACCTGCGCGGCTCTTCATCCATGAACTCTACAGAACCACTCGTGGTGATAGACGGTGTAGCAGCCAACAGCGTAAGCGAGATGCGCCTGCTCAATCCTGACGACATCGAAAGCATCAACTTTCTGAAAGACGGGTCGGCAGCTATCTATGGTAGCCGTGCCGCCGGTGGCGTAGTGCTCATCACTACCAAGAAGGGCAAGGAGGGCAAACTGCAGATCAACTACAGCGGCAGTGCCACGCTGAAGACCGTAGGTCTCATGCCTCAGCTCTGTAACATTGACCAGTGGGCAGACGGTGTACAGCAGGCTCTTGTCAACGACAACAACACCAGCAACACATGGTACACCTATGCTGCCCTCGCCAAGAAATACAAGGGTGGATACATCGACCTGCAGAAGACAGCCAACCCCTTCGGGCAGTCGGCCTATACCGACGTGGCCGACTTCGTGTTTGACGACAGTGCCGACTGGCTGGGCAGTCTTTTCGGTTCTACATGGAGCACCAACCATAGTCTGAGCCTCTCGGGAGGCAACGAGAAGAGTTCTTACCGCATCTCGGGCAGTTTCCTCTATGACGGTTCTACCCTGCAGTATGGCACCAACAACAACAAACGGTACAACATACGCTGGAACAACACCAACAAGCTCAACAAGATGTTCACCCTGGAGAGCAGCATAGCCTACAGCCGCCAGGAGCAGGTAGCCCCCACCCTGGTCAGCTCTGCCCTCACCACCAGTATGCCCATGCCGGGCTTGCCGCTTACCACTATCGACGGCAAGGCTTATGCCTGGGGCACATGGGGTTCGCCCGTTGCCAAACTGCAGCAGGGCGGAGACAACAAGCTCTCGGTGCGTTCGCTCAGCATCAGCGAAACCCTCAAGGCCAAGATTACCGACTGGCTGGACGGCAACCTGAACGTAGGATACAATACTAGCGAAGCGCGACGCCGCAAGGTGCAGAACAGCATCACCTATTACAACTATGCCGGCAACACCCAGACACTGGAAGACCCCACACAGGCCAAGTCGTACTTTCAGCAGACATCATCACGCACCGACTTCTACAGTATCTCCGGATTCCTGAACGCACACAAGACCTTTGCCAAACTGCACAACACCAGCCTTACCCTCGGTGCACAGTATGAGTTGAAGGACATGGAGATGTTCGGTGCCAGCTACACCGACATACTGGAAGGACTCGAGGTCATCAACGGTAACGGCAGTCTTACCCTTACCAACGACGACATACAGAAGTACAACTACCGCAATGCCATCATGTCGTATTTCGGACGTTTCAACTACGACTTTGACAGCAAGTACTTGCTCGAACTCAACGGCCGCTACGACGGCAGTTCGAAGTTCTTGCCGCAAAACCGTTGGGCTTTCTTCTGGGGTGCCTCCATCGGTTGGCGCATCAACCAGGAGAACTTCCTGAAGGACGTGAAATGGCTCAGCAACCTGAAACTCCGTGCCTCTTATGCTGAGATGGGTTCACAGAGTGGCATCGACAACTATGACGGCTACCAGTTCTACAACCTCAACACCTTGGCCGGTGCCTATGTGGGCAGCGACAAGCTCACCACCATCAAGACCAACGGAAAGTTTGCCTCCACCACTCGTCAGTGGGAACGCATCAAGAACTATAACGTGGCACTCGACTTCGGGTTCTTCAATGGTGCAGTGACAGGTACGGTAGAGGGATTCCTCAAGAAGAACGACAACATGCTCGTTGCCATCACCTACCCCGCCATACTCGGCGACAAGGCTCCTACAGCCAACAGCGGCAAGTTCAAGGACTGGGGCTTTGAGGGCAGCATCAACTACAACGGCAAGATAGGGCAGGTAAACTACCACATAGGCGGCAACCTTACCTTTACCCGTAACGAACTGACCGACTACGGAGGCACTTCCGTGCTGACATCTGGCTATACCAAGACACAGCAGGGCTATCCCCTCAACTCCATCTTCGGCCTACGCTATGGCGGCAAGATACAGAACGAGGAACAGTTGAAGGCATATCTGGCCAAGTATTACGCCAACAACGGTATCAAGATGCCGAGCAATCTGCGCGTGGGCGACAACATGTACTGCGACGAGAACGGCGACGGTGTGCTCGACTACAGGGACTACATCTACCTGGGCAGCGACAGCCCCGAAATATCCTACTCGTTCAATGCAGGTGCTTCCTGGAAGGGCATCGACTTCAACATTGTGTTCCAAGGATCGGCCAACAGGTTTGTGTACCGCGGCATCGACTCGTGGACTGTGCCTTTCCGCACGCTCTACACCAACACCACGACAAGCAGCATAGGCAACACATGGAGCACTGACAACCCCGATGCTTACTATGCACCCTACACGACTGATGCCAACATCATCAACTACAACTATCAGGCCAGTTCGCTGACAGCCCAGGACGGCCGTTACATCCGACTGAAGAACCTGACCGTGGGCTACAACCTCCCGGCACCGGTGCTGAAGAAGATAGGTTTCCTGAACGCAGCACGCATCTACTTTACAGGCGAAGACCTGTGGGAGAGCACCAGGATAAGCGACGGATGGGACCCCGAAGCCAAGCGCGATGCCAGCGGTGTAGGACGCTATCCCTTCACCCGCAACTTCACATTCGGCGTAAACCTCACTTTTTAAGTGAAGAGTAAAGAACGAAGAGTGAAGAATCACAAAGATAAACTTCAAAGACCATAAAATGAAAACGATATACAATACTATCAAGGTGACCTGCGTGGGAATGATGACGATGGCTATGACCAGTTGTCTGGACTTCTCGCCAGAGGCACAGATGAACGACGATACTGTATGGAGTTCAGCCAGCAACTTCCAGTTGTTCGCCAACCAGTTTTATTCCTACACCCGTGACATTCAGAGCGGCGATGCCAACGGCTACCAATATGCCGTGAGCGACGGCCCGCACAGCGACATGCGAAGCGACCTCGTCGCCACGTCTACGGTCAATGTGTACAGTCAGGGCACCAACACCATACCCGAGCAGGACAAGAACTACACCACGCTCTATACACATATTTATTATACCAACTTGTTGCTGAAAAACGCTGCAGGCTATGCCAACCAGAATGACATCGCCGTACCTGTGGCAGAGGCCAAATTTTTCCGCGCATACAGTTACTTCGAACTGGTTCAGCTCTATGGCAACGTCATCCTGCTTACGGAACCTGTCGATCTGGATTCGCCGGCAATGAATGCAGCGCGCAACGACCGCAGTCTGGTCATAGACCAGTGCATCAAAGACCTGCAGGAGGCAGCCAAGGGATTGCCCGAAACGGCATCGGAGGCAGGCCGTCTTACCAAGGATGCTGCCAATGCGTTCCTCTCGCGTGTAGCACTCTACGAAGGCACCTGGCAGAAGTTCCACAACGGAGGTGCCGACGCCACAACATGCAGCGAGCGTGTCACGTCTCTGCTCAGCACAGCCAAGGCGGCAGCCAAGGCCGTAATGGAAGGCGGCCGCTACAAACTCTTCTACAACGATAAACTGGGTACGGAGAGCTATCGCTACATGTTCATACTGGAAGACGTACAGTGTAACCCTGCCGGTCTCACCACCAAGGACAACACCGAGTATATCCTGGCGCGCCGCCACAAGAGTACAGACGGCGTGGGCCTCAACATCAGCAAGGCATATCTTGCCAATGCCGTATACCCCACACGCAAGCTCGCCAACATGTATGTATGCCAGGACGGTCTGCCCATAGACAAGTCACCCCTTTTCCAGGGCTATGACAAGGCTACCTCTGAGTTTCAGAACCGTGACAACCGCATGCTGACAACACTGACCAAGCAGGGCGACAAGGTATGGGACAACAC
>CAVKZC010000065.1:0-14119 GCA_963660455.1 Sphaerochaetaceae bacterium
CTAACCTCATATTCAAAGGCGTAGGCAGGCATCCCAAGTCAGGCAAGAAGAAAGGCGGCATAAAAGTGCACACCAATATCCATGCGAACGAGGGTGTGCCGTCAGACATCAAGTTTACATCTGCCGCAACCAATGACAGTTTCATGCTCAAGCCCGCGAATTATAACGGTGGTGACATTATAGCCATTGACAGGGCTTACATCGACTACTCCAAGTTCGAGGAACTGACCAAGCGCAGTGTCATATACGTGACTAAGATGAAGAAAAACCTTGTATATGAGGTGCTTTCCGACAAGATGTATATGTCGCCGTGTGGCCTCATGAAATACCGGGTTCAGGTTGTGGAGTTCAAAAAGCACATCAAGGACGGAAAGGAAATCAGACACAATGCCCGCATCGTCACTTACGTTGACCTCACGAAGAAAAAGCCAAAAGTCATATCGTTGCTCACCAACGATAAAGACATGGAAATTGAAGATATCATTGCCATATACCGCAAAAGATGGGAAATCGAGCTGCTGTTCAAGCAACTGAAGCAAAATTTTCCACTAAGGTATTTCTATGGGGAGAACGCCAATGCCATCAAGATACAGATTTGGGTTACCCTGATAGCCAATCTTCTTTTGATGGTCATACAAAAGCGCGTCAAACGCTCGTGGAGCTTCTCTGGACTGGCTACAATGGTAAGGATAATGCTCATGTATTACGTGAACTGCTATACTTTTCTTGAAGAGCCGGAAAAAGACTGGGCTAAAATGGTTCAAGAGGCCAAGGAAACGCCTCCCGAACCAAGCCTATTTGATTAACGGGGCTTACTTTTTGAAAAAGCAAGCCCGAAGTCCCATTTTAAAGGGGCTTCGGGCAGGATTTTTATGCCATTTTGAGTTTTAGCGGACAGCAATAACTTGATATATGAAAGGTTCTCTTAATAGAGCATTTGATAGGTAATGGCTATATTCCAAAAAAATGACAGTCAAATTAATGACTGCCATTATTCTTATATTCATCATATAATTGCTATGCCTTATACAATCTTCTTATGGCAAAGTACAAACTCTTTATTAACCTTAATCAGACCAATGGATGTTTGTCACAAAGGGTGAAACATAACGATTCACCCTTTGTGTGACAACAAGTATATCATTACCAAAACGTATCCACATTTATAAGACTGAGTAGTTACGATATATTACTTAAGTTTCGGATTTGTCATTTAGTAGGTGTCCCCAAAGGGGTCACCTGTTAAACGGTAAATCCGGAACTTGAGTAAAATATCTGTCTATTATGAAATTTTCTCGTGCAAACCACTTATCTTTGTAAAGCAAGAATATAAAACCTAAAAAGCAAATGGCAAAGAGACGGAAAACGAATACCGTAGAGGATGTTCTCAAACAGATACCGGAGAAGGAACTGCGCAAGTTCTTGGCCAAGGAGATGGCAATACAGGAAGTGCTTGACGATTTCATGTCAGTGTTCAAGAAGTATTTTCTCGCAGGCAATGATGGCGATGCGTATGTAAAACAGATAGACGCTGCATTCATCGATGCTGAGGGCGAATACGGCTATATATCCTTCTATGAGCAGGCGCATTTGGAGAGTGTTGTTTGTAAGGCACTTGACGCAGCGAAGCATTTCCGCGACAACGGCAATTATGGAGCAGCCATCAATATCTGCTTTTGCGCACTGGAGAATGGTGCAGGAGCCGTTATGCACTCCGATGACAGCAGTGGGCATCTTGGTTCCATCATATATGAAAGCACCGAAGTGTTGTCAACACTTGCTGACCCTGATGTGTCAAAACTAACCGACGACACACGTATGGATTTTATGCACAGATGTTGGCAGTGCATAGAGAATGATAATTTCAAAGGGTGGGATTGGTACACCGACATGTATAATTTTCTTATATGTCTTGCTGATCGGCAGAATGAATACGAAGACATCATGCAAGCCATCGACGGCGATGAAGAGTTCAAGTCGGATTATAGACAACGGGAACAAATGCACCTAAAGAATGATCTTTTGCTCAAATGGAAAGGGGAGGACGCTTCGCGTCAGCTGATGCTCGATAATCTTCAGGTCAAGGAGTTCCGCGCGAAGGCCATAGAGGACGCGCTTGCGGCCAATGATTTCCAACGGGCTTATCAGTTGGCATCTGACGGCATTGAACAAGACAAGAACCACTCCCCAGGTATAGTGCCTACGTGGAACCACTGGATGCTTCGCATTGCACAGAAGGAAGGCAACTACGACTTGACTGTGAAGTATGCCAGTCTGCTTTACCTGCACCCTTGGCAAGAGAATGGTGATTTCTATAGACTTCTGAAAGAGACTGTGCCGACGGACCAATGGCCAACGTTTGCAGAAAATCTGGCCAAGCAAGCCCTTGACGGAGGATATAACCGGAAGTACGCCGACATCTGCTCGCGAGAGAAATGGGTTGACCGTCTGATGGAGTATGCAAGGGAACAGCAATCCATCTATACGCTAAAGGAGTTTGAATCACAATTGTTGCCGAAATACCGCACGGAAATCATCGACATGTACATCCGTTATGCGGAGGGATTGATGACGTCGTTTAATCGCAATCGAAACACCTATAAGGAAATATGTAAATACCTGCAACATGCGGACAAACTTGGAGGACACGACAAGGTGGAGGCATCTGTAAAGATGCTCCGTGCGGACTACAAACGTTGCCGTGCCCTGCTCGAAGAACTCACGTCGTTCAAGAATTGATTGCGGTTGCTGCAAAAATACATATAATAAGGACTAAAGTTTTCCACAGGAAGGCTATTGCTAATATTAACGCTTTTTCGTTTTCCTGCTTGAATTGCGCGATTGGAAATTGGGATTGAACGATTTCCGCTTGTTCTCGCGTTTAGCTTTGTTGGCAGGAGAACTGCCAATAGCTTTTGGATCGTAATGCGCACTCCCACGATAAGGCACACCATCATAAAGCTTTTTGATAAGGTCAGTGCGTCCTATGCGGCGTAGCTCGCGTTCTATAGCAGGTCTCTCTTCTGGTTTATACCAAAAAAAGAATTGTCTTTGTGCCAGTTTCTCGCGTGGAGTTTTTGCCGAGAATATGGGTTCTAACGTATACGGGTCGTACCCCGAATACCATGCCTCAGTGCTTACGGTCATGGGGGTAGGCGTAAAATCTTGCACCTGCTCAAGGTGAAAATCCAAGTTCTTGGTCAGAACCGCCAATTCGGCCATATCCTCTTCTTTACATCCAGGGTGCGAACTGATGAAATAAGGAATGATCTGCTGATTAAGCCCTTCCTCGCGGTTGATGCGGTCGAATATTCGTTTAAAATCGTAGAATTGGCTGAATGAAGGTTTACGCATCAGCCGCAATACATTGTCGGATGTATGTTCAGGAGCCACCTTCAGTCGGCCGCTCACATGGTGTGTTATTAGCTCGCGGGTGTATTGTTGCGCAGCCTCGTTCGACTTCTCATCTTTACTTTTGTGTAACAACAAATCATAACGCACGCCACTGCCTATAAAACTTTTCTTCACTCCAGGCAGAGCGTCAACAGCGTGGTAGATATCGAGCAACTGTGAATGATCAGTGACAAGATTGGGGCAAATCTGGGGATTGACACACGAGGGTCGTTTGCAATGTTCACAAGCTTTCTGGTTGCGTCCATGCATGCCATACATATTAGCCGATGGGCCACCAAGATCGGAAATATAGCCTTTAAAATCGGGCATGGCAATCACTTTTCTCGCCTCACGCAATATGCTTTCCTTTGAGCGGCAGACAACAAATTTGCCTTGATGGGCAGAGATGGTGCAAAAGGCACATCCTCCGAAACAACCTCGATGAAGCGTTATGGAAAACTTGATCATCTCATAGGCAGGAATGGTCTTCCCCTTATATTTGGGATGTGGCAAACGAGTATACGGCAATTCGAAAGTGGCATCGAGTTCCTCCGTGGTCATAGGTGGATAGGGAGGGTTGACAACTGCATAGAGATTATCGACACCTTGTATGAGACGTTGTGCGTGTATCTTATTGCTTTCCTCTTCGATATGTCTGAAGTTTTCAGCTTCAGCTTTCTTGTTGCGCAGACATTCTTCGTGCGAATGAAGTAGAATGTCGTTATTGGTAATGCCGCCAGGTATATCGTCTTTCTTGCAGAGGTAAACCGTCTGCGGTATATCTTTTATGTCTTTGATGTTGCGTCCATTCTCCAATTCATGACAAAGCTGCACTGTGTTTTTCTCGCCCATTCCATAGAGGATGAGATCAGCACCACTCTCGCAGAGTATACACTTCTTGAGTTTATCTTGCCAATAGTCGTAATGGGTAAGACGACGCAATGACGCTTCTATTCCGCCCAACACTACAGGAACATCGGGAAAGAGCTCCTTTAGAATTTTAGTGTAAACGATAGACGGATAATCGGGACGCATATCATGACGACTGTCTGGACTATAAGCATCATCGTGTCGCATACGTCGGTTTGCGGTATAACGGTTGACCATAGAATCCATGGCGCCTGGCGATATAGCGAAGAACAATCTGGGGCGTCCCAGCTTCTTGAAATCGCGATAATCACCGTGCCAGTCGGGCTGTGGAACGATAGCCACTCTGTAGCCGTTGGCTTCAAGTATGCGCCCGATGACGGCAGCACCAAACGAGGGATGGTCAACATACGCGTCACCCGAAAATAGAATAACGTCGAGTACATCCCACCCCCTAAGATCACATTCTTTCTTGGTTGTCGGAAGAAAATCTGTCAGTTGATAATTCTGCATGGTCTAATCGCTTACCTCCTGCAGATCCACTTCATCTTCAGTGGTTTGATTATCCTTCCAATTTACATAGAGCAACACCAATTGATGGAGGCCAAAGGCTTTCATGTTATTGTTGTAGATCACGTCGAGGCACAAATCCAAAAGAGCCTTGTCTTTTCCAGCTTCGCTTTCCAACAATGACCTGACATTGAACTTCAGTTTGTCGAGCACCGACTCGTCGATGATGCCGTTGCTATCAATCAGATAGCGGAGCAACGCGTATTTGTCAATAGTCTGCAGATGGGCTTGTGTAACCTCTATGCTGCGGGTTCCAGAATGGTTTGCTTGTATTTTCATGTTTTTGCAGATTGATATTATTAATGTCTCTAATTATTTCATGATGTAATCGAGTATACCTTGCATCAGTTTATGGCGTATGTTTCTGTCTGTGATACACTCAAAGGGAAATCCCATTACAAACGCTTTATAATCGTTTCCAGCGTATGCCACTGCTGCAGACTGGCCGCTACTGTACTGCATGGCACAGAACGCATTGTCTTCGGGATGGATTATGTCTGTATGGGTTGCTGCATATTGGTCAGGATTAAGCATTCGGCAAAAGTCGAATTGCATGCCTAAGCCCTTCACGCCTGCCAAGGTGTCGGTCTTAATGCTGCCGCCATAGCCAACTTTCAGATATCGGCTCAACCAAGCCGCATCATCCTCTTGTGTCATATCTGACCCTATGTATGAGCCGCTGGCCAGAACACGTCCGCCACCTTGTGTATAGGCTGCAATTTTGCGTTGTAAGGAAACAGAAAACGACTTATAATACTTGGTGGCAAAGGGTGTGTATTTTTCCAATCCAAGTATTAAGTCGACGGCTTGGTATTTGTCCAGTTTCACTTTGCCAGTCTCTATGGCTTCCGAGCTGCAACTGACTACATTATATCTCACGGCTGAAGCAATGGCATCTGTGTGGATTTTTGCGTAACTGAAATCATTGCCTGCAATGAATTGTCCAGCCAATTCGTCTCCTCCAAATCCAAGCCCTCGTTCACCTTCACGTCCTCGCCGTGATGTGTCGAAACATTGTTGGCATCCGTTCCAACCAGCCGTAATTCCGTAGGACACTCCAGGATCGCTGTCAAGGTCGAAGCCTTGCCGGTAATCGTTGTCCACAACGGCAGGAGCAGACAGGCGATGGAAACCATTTACAACAAGGATTGTCTGTTGCGCATTGGGGCAACTATAGGTGGAAACAATTTCGGAAGGAAAGCTCTCACCGCCACGGTTAGCTGCAGTCACACGGAAATGGTATGTTTTTCCTGGCTCGATTTCTATTGTTGTGGATGTTCCATTGACTATCCGGCCATTATCAAACCCACTGTTGTCTGTTGCTGTATAAACAATATAGTAGGTAGGGGTAGCGCTTGGCTCTTGCTCGTCGATTTGCGAGTTCCACGACAATTGTGCCTGACGTTTGTTTTTAAGGTCTACAAACACGTTGCATGGAGCTAACGGTTCGATCACGGCCGACTGGCCATGCATGCCATTGACATATCTCACAATGGTCTTGTATAGCGATCTGGCCAAAGTGAACTTGAAGTTAGGGTCTTGTCCCATTACCATATCGGGAAAATTCTGATGGGACAAAGTTTCGATGATAGCCGAAGGAACCTCTGGCAAACGAGTTTCTGAGTAATTGCGATCCCATAGGTATCGTCGGTTCCATCGTTTGTAAGCGAAGGTTAGGTCTCGTGTTACGCCACTGAGAAGTTGCTCGGCAAAAATCTTGGATGCTTGCCGGGTAACTCCCGAAGAAAGGCGACCGTCGTTGAAATCGGTAGTACAAATGGCGAGCGACCCGACAAGATCCTTTCCGTTAGGCGAATAACCGGCATCGCTATGTATTGCCAACGACAGTTCGATAGGCACTTTTTGTCCATCAAGTGTCGGTACATAGACAGAACCTCCGGCTAACCAGTTGGTCATTTTGGAACGTGTGTTGATGTCGTCGGAATAATCATCTTCGCCACCCCGTCCTCCATAGACAGAGTAAGGTGCGCCTGCCCATTGCGCAAAATAGCGTGCGCCTTCCAAAGTCCGTGGATATTGGCTAATCACACCTCCACGTTCAATATTGCCCATTCCACCGCCGAACCTCACGGCATCAGCAGTCACTACACCTTTCATGCGGCTTTGGTTGGTTAGAATCACACAATTGGCCATATTGTCGCCTTTGCCAAAGTCGAATGTTCCCAAGTATACCCAAGTATTGCCACCCATTTGTTGATTTACACGAAATTCAGTGGCTTGCCCCTTGTGAAATACCGTATAATGGGCGTCGTCCACACTGTTTGGCATCGTCTGGTAACTTACGTAAACAGCGTAGGATCCTTCTTTGGCAAAATATGGTTGATATTTGATAAAGGCTTTATCTGCCTTTTTGCTGGCTTTCAACATCCGTGCCGTTCCGGCGGCAAAGGGATTCTCGTTGTCGAGATATGATCCGCCATGAGCCTTAAAACCTTTTTGCGGCGCCGTGGTCCACCTGTCACCTTCTGCATACTCTTTATAGCTTTCTGCTGAAGTATTAAGTCCGCAATCGTTGTCAACAATATATTCGCTTGTTTGCCAGTCACGTTCGCGAGGCGTGAACACCACAGCTCCTGCATTTTCCAACATGGGTATTAGAAAAGGTATCACAAAGGTTTGGGTAAACAGGTCTTCTGTGGTTCCAAAAAGATTAGGCCGTTGCCATTTCCATCGTCCCTTCTTGTTGTCGTAATATCTTCCGTGCGATGCCCACAAACTGACATGCCGGTTGTATAGACCATGCGTGAAACGTGTTGGGCGCGAAACGTTATCTATCCAGGGATGTCCTTCGTAGTCGATTTTGCCCCACAGACGATTGATACCCCCCTTGTCCGTTTTGTGGTTGGGCACATAGTCTTCTATGGGCATGCCATTCGTAAGGACTTGTAACTTGTATTTATTATAAATCTTAGGCAGGGATTTTTTTACTTTTTTGTAGATCAAGCCAACCTGTCTATCAGTAAATTCCTGTTGTGCGAAATATTCGTCTGTTGTAATCGTTATCGTTTGCTTGCTGTCATCTACCAAGAAACTTTTCAAGCGCGGCTGTTGTGCAAATTCTGTATTTTTCGCATGATAGTTGAGAAAGAATTCATTCAACGAGCGTTTAGCCTTTTCCTGAAAAGCCAGACCTTGTGCGTATGCAGTCAGGGAAAAAGCTATAAGATAAACGCAGCTGATTAGAAGACCTTTTTTTGAAGCCATATCCAAAGTTCATTTCTTGCCTAAATCAAACTTCTCCTATCGAGAAGTTCTCGGGGTTCTTGCCTTTTAGATCTTTAAAATACATTTTGATATGGCGCATATCTTCTTCCAAATTTCCTGTGGGTATAAAACTTTCCGTGCATTTTATGATTTTCTTTTGGTAGTCTACACCATAAAGTAAAATTGGTATTTGTGCCTTGAGAGCGATAAAGTAGAATCCTTTCTTCCAGTCAGGATTTAGCGAGCGGGTGCCCTCGGGAGTAACGCAGAGGCTGAAACGTTGACGCGATTGAGCGACTGCAGCCAACTGGTCTGTCATGCTTGTGTGTTTGGAGCGAAACACAGGAATGCCGCCCATACGTTTGAATATAGGTCCCAATGGCCAGAAAAACCATTCTTTCTTCATAAGGAAATTGACATGAAGACCTTCGGCCCGCATATATAATTGGCCGATTGCGAAGTCCCAATTACTCGTGTGCGGTGCCAAGCAGATCACATACTTGTCAGGATGTGTAACCGACACATCTTTATGCCAACCCCATCGCTTATACAAAAGCCAATGGAAGAACTGTTTCATTAACATGTTGTGATATTTATGCCAAACAACCTATGTGGTTGATGATTTCGTCAACCTGTTGGTTGAAATCGAAAATGAGTTGCTTGTAATAGTTGTGGAGGGACATGCCGGGTTCTGGATGCGAGATGCGTTTTACGAAATCGTTCCTTGTGATAATAATCGATGACAAGATATCGTTTACAGCATCTTCATTCTTTTCGGTTCCATATAACGATGCCGCTACGCCAGCTGCAAACAGATCGCTACAAATGTAGTTGATGGTCTGTTTAAGTTCTCTTTTCTTTGCCATGTTTTCTAATGTTGTAAATGATTGGTAATACGGATGTGAATGTTGGCAATGAATGCTTGCTCCATTGCATTAATTCATCACCAAAGATAGATAAAATTATGGAAATGCAAGAATAACTTTAAAAAAATCTTTCAAAAAAAAGTTTTCTTTCTCATTTCTTTCCATATATCATGGAAAAAATGTACTTTTGCATCAAATCATACACACTAAATTTTAAATAGAAAAAAGAAAATGGAAAAGAGTCTTTTGCAGAAGGCGCGTGCACTTTATCAGCCCAAGCTGCCCAAAGGATTGCAGGGTGCCATTAAGGTAAAGGAAGGTGAGCCCACTCAGAGCGTTGGCGATCAAGATGCTATCAAACAATTGTTCCCCAACACTTACGGAATGCCCCTCATCGAGTTCGTGCCTGGCGACGAGGCCGCCAATTGCGCCATCAATGTAGGAGTCATCCTTTCTGGTGGTCAGGCTCCTGGTGGCCATAATGTAATCTGCGGTATTTTTGATGCAGTAAAGAAGATGAACCCCTCAAACAAGGTGTATGGCTTCTTGATGGGTCCAAGCGGTCTTGTTGACCACAATTATATTGAGCTTACACCAGAATACGTTGACGAGTATCGCAACACGGGTGGATTTGACATGATTGGCTCTGGCCGCACGAAGCTTGAGAAGGAAGATCAGTTCGAGAAAGGATTGGAGATTATCCGCGAATTGAACATCAAGGCCGTAGTGATTATCGGTGGCGACGACTCTAACACCAACGCTTGTGTCTTGGCAGAGTATTATGCAGCCAAGCAGTATGGAGTGCAGGTCATTGGCTGTCCCAAAACCATCGATGGCGACTTGAAGAATGCGCAGATTGAAACAAGTTTCGGCTTTGACACTGCCACAAAGGTCTACTCCGAGCTCATCGGCAACATTGAGCGTGATGCCAACTCTGCACGCAAGTATTGGCATTTCATCAAGCTCATGGGACGTTCCGCTTCTCACATCGCCCTTGAATGCGCTTTGCAGACTCAGCCCAACATCTGCCTCGTGTCCGAGGAAGTGGAAGCCAACGACATGACACTCAACCAGATTGTGGAGCAAATAGCTACCGCTGTGGCCAAGCGTGCCGAGGATGGCAACAATTTCGGTGTTGTGCTTGTTCCAGAAGGTCTTATCGAATTTATCCCCGCTATTGGCCGCCTCATCGACGAGCTCAACGATCTGCTTGCCGCACATGGTGCTGACTACAAGGATCTTGACAAAGACGCCCAGCGCGAGTATATCCTCGCCCACTTGAGCAAAGAGAATGCCGAGACATTCGCCACTCTTCCCGAGGCTGTTGCCCGCCAGCTTTCTCTCGACCGCGATCCTCATGGAAACGTTCAGGTGTCGCTCATTGAGACTGAGAAACTGCTGTCCGATATGGTCGGAGCAAAACTTGCAGAGTGGAAAAAGGCCGGTAAGTTTGTTGGCAAGTTTGCAGCCCAGCACCATTTCTTCGGTTACGAGGGTCGTTGCGCTGCTCCTTCCAATTTCGATGCCGACTATTGTTATGCTCTCGGCGTAAGTGCTGCCAACCTTATTGCCAATGGCAAGACGGGTTATATGGCTATTGTTCAGAACCTTTCCGCTTCTACCGACGAGTGGATGGCTGGCGGAGTGCCCATCACCATGATGATGAACATGGAGCGTCGCAACGGTGAGATGAAGCCTGTTATCCGCAAAGCTCTTGTAGAACTCGACGGGGCTCCTTTCAAGAAGTTTGTAGAACATCGCGACGAATGGGCTCGCAAGACCTGTTTCGTTTATCCCGGCCCTATCCAGTATTGGGGACCTGCTGAGGTTTGCGATCGTGATACGCGCACATTGTCTCTCGAGAACGAAGCTAAAAATAAGTAATAGTTAACCCATCAGGTTTAGCATATTATTTATAAATAGACAAGGGGACATTCCTCGCGCTTAAAGCAGTGTGGGAATGTCCCCTTTATCAATAATCAAGCTATTTCTTTTGGCAAACCAGTTAATTCGTTAATGGCCACGAAAACTCCTAACCGTTCCAAACGCAAGCAGAGCCAGCATTATAAGTCTGCCAACTATCGTCGCTCGCATATTTCGGGCGTCTTTTCGTTGTTGTCTTTTGCGCGTAAGGGGCGTCGATGGCCTTGGATTCTTGGCGGTGCTGGCATATTGGCAGTATACGTTTGGGTGTTCTACTACTTTTTTGTGGGTCCAACAGGGTTTCGGTGGCGTGCATTATATGGCGATGCCAAGTATCCGGAGGGTTACGAGATACACGGAATAGACATATCACATTATCAAGGCAAGATCAATTGGAATAGGTTGCGGTATAGTGCAATGGTCGATGACTGCCCGATACGTTTCATTTTTATCAAGGCTACGGAAGGTGCTTCACGTGTAGACGATAATTTCGTCGAAAATTTCGAAAATGCACGCGAGTATGGTTTCCTGCGAGGTGCCTACCATTTTTGGAGCAACAAATCGTCGGCGCGCGAACAAGCCTATTATTTTCTCAGCAAAGTGCATTTGGAGGAGGGTGATTTACCACCCGTTCTTGACATTGAGAACAAGCCTCAAAACAAAAGTGTCGAGGACTTTCAGATGGATGTGCTGACTTGGCTTCACATTGTAGAGGACAAATATCATGTAAAGCCAATCATCTATACCTATTATAAATTTAAGGAGCGTTACCTAAGCACTTCTGTTTTTGACGGCTACCCCTACTGGATTGCCCATTATTATGTCGACAAGGTGGAGTATAAGGGGAAATGGAAATTTTGGCAACACACCGATGCCGGACAATTGCCAGGCATAAAGGGTAACGTAGACTTGAACATTTACAATGGCTCGTACTATGACCTTATGCAGTTAACTGTGGGCGGAGCTGACGAAACGAGTACAGACAATTGAACGTAATGTTGCGGCAACTGTTCAGTAGCAACAAATCTTGACATAAACTTTTTGTAGACCGAACCGCTTGCCCACGCTTGTCTTTCTGCCGCAAAAACCGAGCATTACAAAGAATCTTCGTAACCACTTGACAATCTGACAGATACAACACAACGACGTAATGGTTGTGCACTTTCCTAAAAGACATGCTTGCCAAAGGTGCCCAATCGGAGCGCGAAAGAACATCTTTCGCTAAATGATACATACCGTATGGAGCATCCTCCTGCGTCGAACCGCAGTGCGATACACTATCCCCCACAAAGCCAATGGCATCCAAGGCGTCCGTTTTTTATAGGACACCTTGTTTTGCCTGGTCTCGAAACTGCCTGTTGGCGTGCTAGAATGAGGAGCGTATAGGAACGTTTTATTCAGAATATTCACAACAGATATTCTGTTGCGTTGTAAATACACTCACATCTGTTGTTATGTGACGGCAGATTTTTTACAATGTTCTGCGCTCGCAGACCATCACTCCAAAATCTTTGTCATAGCGAGCGACGAGATGAGTCCGTCCGGATTAACGGTTGCTGTTATGCGATAACGTGCGTGTTTTTCCTTGCTTTCGTCTGTTCGGTCTATGTCCTGAAGAGCGGAGAAACTCACATTATATTCGTATTCCTCATCGCCAACTTCCTTTTTACCTATTTCGAAATCATTGTTCAGTCGCCATGTCATGCGCGTGATGTCGTCCTTGTATATCTTGTGCATGAATGTCACCACGTCTGCCTTTATCGCATCGGGCTTACCCAAGAAATTGGTAAGGATGGGTGCGACCGTAGCTTCCAAATCCACTTCGCTTTTGGCGTTGATGGCTTGGAAGAAATGACGGAACACCGATGCTATCATGGTTTTTTCGTCAGCTTGCACTGTCTTGGCCTTCATTGTCTTTATTGCCGCTTGAGCCTCATCTACATGTTCGCCCTCATCATGTTGGTCAAGATAGGCTTGCAACGCATCTATGGTGTTCGTTTTGCTGGCATCAGCCCAATCTATCGAGTCTATTTTATGTGTGGCTTCGCCCTTATGATCGGTGTCGGGGTGTTTTTCCAAATATTCCAGCAAGGCCGTTTTTGAACCGCTTACCAAAGCGTTGGTCCAATCGTTGTCTTGCTTTTTAAGTTCTTCCAATCGGGCAGTTATAGCCTGAATGTGATCTGCCGGTGCATCGATATTGTTGTCCAAATAGGTTTGCAGCACCAAGGGGTCATCACTCTTCATGGCAAATTCGTACGATTCCAGTTCTTTATTGCTTTTGGCGTTACTGTAAAAGTAGAAACATACGCCACATATTGCCAGCGCGATAACAAAAGCTGCGATGAGAGGCCCATGACTTTTTTTCTTTGTTTTGCCGTTCGTACTGTCAGCTGCTTTTCTTTGTGTTACGGGTGGCGGCGTCATCTGACCAGTTGTAGACGGTTGGCCGTTTACAGGAGTTGTTCCTGTTGACTGCAAGGACGAAGCACCCACAACTCCGTCTGTCGGTCTTGCTGGTTGTTCTGCAAAGTCATTGTGACCGACTTGCCCGTCTATTCGTGTCATGTGATGGCAGTTTGGGCACATATTTTGGTCACGGAAATAGATTTCACCGCACTGGGTGCATTTAATGGTTTTTCCTGCTATTTCCACACCGCAGTTTGGGCACACAGGAGCCTTGTCACTGATTTGTCGTCCACATTCTGGACATTTTATTATAGCCATATCCTTATTGTGAGATGAAGTATTGTTGATAAATTTTATGCTTGATTTCTCCGTTTATTATCTGTGTCGGAACCTTATTTCGCGTAGACGATGCTTTCCCATGAAACGACTTTTGTCCACATACCCATTGATACCATCAAGATGGCCCTTACCTGTATATTGCCAAAGAATGAAATCAAGGTCGTCTTTTAACTTAGGCTCTTGAGGAGTGTATTGTGCTATCATTACTTTATAGTCTCCCAAAAGTCCCAGCAGGTTGTTGTCGTAAAAGTTGGCGCCAGTATAGAGCAGAGGCTTTTGCTTGTAGGCTTTCTCAACAAGATTCAAGAATATGAACAGCGAGTCTCTGAAAGCCTCTTTACTGAGACCACTTCGTGTTTCGATATCGATCATGGGCAACAAGTCTTGGTCTCCGGGTCTGCATTGTGCCATAAAATTTTCCAATTGGGTTTGTTGCGCAATTTTAGGCCTATAGAAATGATACGAGCCCACCTTTAGCCCGTACTGGTGCGCCAAGTCTATGTTTTGCTTGTATCGGCTGTCTATGT
>CAVKZC010000066.1:0-13954 GCA_963660455.1 Sphaerochaetaceae bacterium
GTAATATAGCAGGCAAAAACTTATAAAAGTTGGGTACAACAAATTGGACAGCCTATTTGTAATCTCTATTTGTAAAGAGTCTCTTTGTAAGAGGGCTATAACTTATTGATTTTCACCACCTCCAAGCATAGAAAAGAGAAAAATTGCGGTCGAAAAAGGGAGGAAAAGAGAAAAATTGCGGAGAGGAAAAGAGAAAAATTGCGGAAACCCTAAGTTAAAAAGATAAAAGTCGCATTGCTTTTTATCTTTTTATTGTATCTTTGCACCAGAAATCAAAATTCAAAGAACATGAAACAAGAACTACAACAGATAGCAGAACACCTCGAAAGAATCAATCGAGATTTGCATAACGAGGGAGCGGTTTGGGATGCCGAACTTCGTGACAGACAAGCAAAAGGTTTGCAAGGAGAAGCTGCCATTCAACACTATAACGAGTGGATGAAGGCAGCAGGTATGGACTATTTAATGACGAAATAACATGGCTGAGGAAAAGAAAGAAATCATCAAAATACCAGAGTATCAGATGGAGACAAAGAACCTCACTCTTAGCAAGTACGACTACAGTGAGGTTCAGCAAAACGTTATCACGCTCATCCAAGAACAGCTGAAGGAGTACATGACAAAGGACGCAAAAGAAGCAGCTGTGCGCATTGATAGCATGGGTGAGCCATACATTGCTATCGACTGCAATGAAGCCAGCAAGCGCAAGTCGAAAGAGTACGTTATGACAGAAATCGAGAAGATGTTTCTCAAGCCAATATCTTTCAGATGGAGACACCCATCTTGGGGAAAGGAAATTAAGACTATTTGCCCAATCGTGACAGCCATCCATGATGTTAAAAACTCCTCTCTGGTCAAAGTAAATTATAACAGATGGGCTATTCCGTTCCTCATTTGGTACGGCAAAGACATAGGGGGCACTGTCTATGATAAGACCGTAGCACTCACCCTTGTAGGCAAATACACGAAGCGTATATATAAGCTAATATGCTCTTATAGAGACAAGAACAAATATGAATACGACCTCGACAAATTCAGAGAGGACTTCGCAGTACCAAAGTCTTACAAAAACGACAAGATAAGAACAAACATTCTCGACAAGGCAAAGGAAGACATAAACAATAGCAAATCAGAAGTGAAGTTTGACTATGAGTTTATCATGGAGAAGGAAGGCAAGAAGAAGGCAGCAGCCAAGAAGATTCTCTTTAAAATCCATTGGCAGAAGACAAGAGAGAATTTGAACGAGCAAGAGAACAAAGTCTATTATGACGCTTATATGAAAGTTGGCAGATTGGGCATCGAGCCGAGCAAGGTTGTGTCTGTCTGTGACCTGCTGATGGACAAGAACCTCCTGCAACTCGTAATCGACAAATACAACTTTTACGATGACATGGTTTCGGAAGGTGCTAGAATGCAGAATGGACAGCCATACACATTCGCCATCCTCAAAAATGTGATGAAGAAGCTCATCCGTGAGGAACTCGAAGGCCGAGGTGTTGACCCTCGACAAATTACTTATCTTTACCCGAAGAAATAGCTTAAATGTGATTTACGGAAAGATAGGCTAGATGCAGAACTAACTCTCAGATTGTGGTTGCGAAACATGCAGGAATGCACTATCCGAAAAAAATATTTTGTAAAGAAATCTTCTCGCGCATGCGAGCGCGCGTATCAGTAAGAGATTTTAGCAAAAAAGAAAACGTAAAGAAAACAGACATTTTGTCAAAATAACGAACCAAAATAAACCAGGAAAATATTTGGCTGTTACATACAAAACCTATACCTTTGCAAGCGAGATGCAGAAATGCACTCAACGTACAACAGCATAAGGTGTAACTGTATAGTCGGCACTCTGAACTTCGCAACTTCACCCGCCCGATACTCTACAGAAATGCCCCACTGAGTGAATTGTACCACTTTCACGACCAGGCTCGCTTGGCCGTGAAAGTATCCGTATATACACAGGATTGGGGGTGGACTGAGAGGAATCTTGCGGATGGCAATGCGAAGGCCCAGAGTGGAGATTCCAGCTTGGCTCCACCCCTTCATGCAATACCTTTACAACAAACCAATATTTAGTCGGGAGCCAGACAACGTTTTGACAGATATGAAAAGACTTTTGCTATTTATCGTCGCTGCTTCCTTCATGGTTTCCTTGCAAGCACAACAGGTAACAGCCCCAGAACCAGAGTTTATAAACAGCTACTGTTTACTCACTAGTGACTCAACCTTTGACGCTCTTCCAAAGGAGGATGGAATGATTTCAAAACATAAGAATAAATTCGGAACGTTCGCAAAGATTGCAGGTGCAGCATCCAAACTGGGATTTGCAGGAGGAATAATAGGCGCCAGCACTGGTAATCTATCAGGTTTAACGACAGGCCTTCGAGTGATGGGAACAGCCACAGGAGTAGGAGAAGCTGCCGATGCCGTAAACACTCTCGCTGGAGCAGAAGGAATGGACATCGCCTTCGCTGGTGGGAAGTCTGCTTATACAGTCAAGGATGCCAGCAATGGCGTTCGGCTTCTCATAAAAGGCGAGAACAACAATTACGATCCATTGGAAGTATACCGAATCGTGCGTTTCTGTTCTTCCAAGAAGGACAGAAGAATACAATGGATGGAGTTCAAGCCTGCCTTGATTGGCAGTTCTGATGTCAAGAAAAGAGGATATATCGCTTTTACCGGCCATAAATATGGCAACCAAAGCTATCTCTTGGAGATTCCAGCATCAGAGGCAGAACCAGGAGAATATGGCATCTTCTACATGTCAATCATTACTGCAACAGCCATCCCTGTAGGAACTTTCAGCATAGCAAAACTGTGAACTCGCTGTGATTTGTTATGGCAATGATATACTTGTTGTCACATAGCAATAGATTTTTTAGTTAAAAATATTTGGAGTTTAGTGAGACCAGACGCATCAACGAAGCTTTGAAGAACAACCCAGACAAGTTCCCTGACGGATATGTTATCGAGCTGACTAACAGCGAGAAAGAGGAGGTGGTGAAAAATTTCCACCACCTCGCCAACTTAAAATATTCTCATGCCACAACCAAGGCTTTTACAGAAAAAGGCTTGTAACAGAAATAAACCAGAAGAGAAAATGGAAAATGAACACCAACCGTCAAGAGACCTCACCGAGCGCATTTGCCAAGCCCTTCGTGAGGTGAAGCTGATGCGAGAGGGCAAAATCAAGGAACTTTCAATGGATGAACTGTGCCAAACTATCTACACCCCCAACGATGTCACCATTGCCGCTATGAAGGAGGCGCAGAGCGGAAAGCCGTTGGAGGAGTTAGATGTTGACCATTTCCATTGTTTCATGGCTGGACTTTTATGATTTGCCAATTTTTCATATATGGACTCTATGCTGTTTACAATGGCAGGGTTGGCGTTAATCTCCATTGGCATCTTACTTTGTAGCAAAACCAAGGCCGGAAAGAAACGGCTGGAAGACCTATAACTACCTTCCACGCCCTCTCTTCACCTTGTTCTGGGGTCTCATCATATGCATAGCCATGAGCATGCACCTTCTTTTGAAGGCGAGTTCGTCCTCATCATCCTTCTTTCCCCATCCTGTCCCTGGACCACCTCCACCACCATGAGACTCCGCAATGGCTGTAGCTTTGTCGAGGTAGCCAAGGAACAGGTTGGTGGCGACTACCGTTATGTACGCCCCACCTTCCGCCATTTGTGTCAAGATTGAATCATCCAAAAGGACAGAGTTCTTTCTGTCAAGATAATTAACTTCGGCAGAAGTCAAGTTCTCTTTAAGTTCATTGTACTTTCCCATTCTGTTGATAGCATCCGCTGCCGCCATATTGTAGCCAACAGCTTGCATATCATGCAGCACTTTCATTGCATATCCCTTCTCTGCCGCACCCAGTTCTCCCTTTGTATTCTGGAGTCGAGTTTCCGTTTCGCTTGTCTCCGCTTTCAGTGCATCCAGTTTCTTCTGTGCCAACTTGAGCTTCACCTCCTTGTCGAGAATCTTATCATCGACCTCTTGTAGCTTCTTGGTAAGTGCATCCATTTTTCGTGCCGCTTCCTCTGCCGATATTTTGCCGGAGTCACGGTCAGCAACAAGCTGCCTCACTTCCTTTTCCAAATCAGCCTTATAAGTCTCAAGATTGCGAATCATCGTGCCAAGTCCTTTGACTGTAGCCCTTGCGTGCTTGATTTCCTTTTCCAAAGCCTCGATGGTCTTCTTCTTTCCTTCAATATCCTCTTCAAGTTGACAGTTGGTGAGTAACAGTTTCTTGTTCTCCTCCAACATCCTCTTCCTTACTTCCCGATGGTACTGTTCCGTTGTTCGGTGCCTGGCACCAGTCTCAGAAATTTTATCTCCACGAAGCAGCCCATACTTGGCATTGATTCCTGCAATGGCATTATGCAGTTCAGTCATTCTCTTTTGATACTCAAACTTTGAATTGATTTCGCCAACCATAACCTTTCTCCAAGAAAATTTGTTCTGCTCCGTTATGGGAAGCACCGTACAATGTATATGCGGATTAGTCTCGTCCAAATGTACCACAAAAGCAGCGATATTTTTCTCACCAAATTTATCGCTCATAAATCGGTACATATCCTTTGCCCAGTTTTCTATTTCCGGCATTCTCTTGATAGCAGAATTGTCTGCTCCATGTTCCAGATTTACCTGCTGCTCACCGAAAGCCAAACGGTGCATTTGGTCTCTTGAGCCACCAAGGATTATGTTTGCTACCGTCCTGCGATTTGGCTTTTTCCCTTGTTTTGCAAGAATCTGATTTGGGTCTTTGATTCCTCGTTCGGACAATATTATTTTTATTCTTCTCGGAATCGACAATTGCTTATTGACAGGAGCGACTTTCCCATTCTTTATTTCAAAATTCAGTCGTTCACGAGTTGGATCGAAGTTATTTGACAGCCGACTTGTAAACGCACCATTAGCAGCCACCCGAAGGTGTTCGTTACTTTGTGAGACGGTAATTCCAACTCCTGGTTGTATATCCATTACTTGTTTAGCCATAGCTCATTTGTGGTGTTCTTGTGTGGGGGAAAAGGGTTCTTAGGGAGCAGCCCTAAGCCTAATTTTATCAACGGCTTGCCGCACGTAAGTCCTCGATTTTCGAGTTGATAAAAGTAAGTTTTTGGAAAAACTTGGTATTAGGCTACCCCCCGATAAAAAATATTTACAGCATGCGCAAGCGCACGAAAATGATTTCATCTATTTCTCCAAAAACTTTTTATCAAGTGAGGACGTTCCTTTCGTTCCAGATGAAGAAAAATGTGAAGAAGGGGTCTGAGACGGAAAAGAATCGGCTCTGATGCGTTTGGACGTATCAAGCGAGGAATCATGCCACATGATGACCTCGGGCTTGATAGAAACGATTTTTTCAGAGCCGACAGATTTTATATCGACAACATTCATGTCTGCCAAAGCAGCGATGAACTTTGTGACCGAGAAACGGCTCCACCCCCACTTCTTGGCAAGCTGCGTTGAGTTGAGCTTGCCCTCGCCAGAGGAAACGATATTCGTTTGTTGGCTTTGGCTTGAAAGGAAGTTGAAAGCATCAAGCCTTGCAAACCGCTTGTTGTTCCTGAACGCATATTCGTCAGCCAAGAATGGCAGAAGCTTCATATGAATGTCCGTCTGCGTTCCGAAACAGTTTTGTAGAAGAATCTGAGTTTTCATTTTTCGGATGTTAAATTTATCAATGGAAGTGATGATGATTTTGCCAACCATTTCATCTGTTCCACAGATGCTTTGCATGTAAAATGCTGTTGTTCATGACTGCAAAGTAACTATATTCAATTCGGAAAAGAGCCGGAAAATTAAAGAATTTCTTATATTAACATTCACAAGTTCGTTTACGGGCAAAACACCCCACAAATGTTAAAAACAAGCTTTCTATACGCCAAGAAGCCACTAAAAATATCTTTTCATAATTACTTTGCCATATCAAACAAAAGCCTTACTTTTGCAATGTAAACATTATGCATTGTAAACATTATGCATTGTTTACATTGCATCTATAAAAATTACATCATTAATTGTCAAACAGTTATGAGAACAATCGCATTCTGCAACCACAAAGGAGGTGTAGGAAAAACCACCTCTACTGCAAGTGTAGGTGTCGCCATGGCGCGCCAAGGAAAGAAAGTTCTGCTTGTTGACCTTGACGGTCAAGCAAACCTTACAGGCATCTTTGTCAACCAAGATGATGTAGAGAACAGCATCTATGATTCATTGGTTGACAAACAGCCACTTCCAATACATCAGATAGAGAATAACCTTTACCTTGTGCCGTCCGACCTGAACATGTCAGCAGCAGAAGTGAAGATGTCCGGTTTGTTCAATCGAGAAATGAGATTGACCCATATTCTCGCAAAAGTTAAAACCAGCTATGACTATATCCTCATCGATTGCCCTCCTTCACTTGGTGTAATCACCATCAACGCATTCTTTGCTGCTGATGACATTTATGTTCCAGTCTCCCCCGAGATACTTCCGCTAAAGGGTATGATGATGATAGAGAATGTATTGGAGGATTTACGTGAAGCAAAGCCGGAACTTGCCATCACAGGAGTTTTCATCACTCGTTTTGATTCCCGGAAGAATATAAACAAGGCTGTGGAGGAAGAAGTCCGCAAACAATACGCAGACGTGATATTCAACACCCATATCCGTGACAACGTCAGCCTATCAGAGGCACCAGGGGCAAACTGTTCGATTTTTGATTATGATACAAAATCAAAAGGAGCACAAGACTACACAGAACTAACGAAAGAGATTCTCAAAAGAACAATGTAATAATGTAATAATGTTTACATTATTACATTATTACATCACTCATAATCAAACGGTTGTAAGATATGGCAAACAAGAACAAAGCAAATTCATTGGTCAGCAACTTACTGGCAGGAAACACAAAGCGACAAGCAGAAACAACAGTTGACAATACAGAACAGGCATCATCTTCACCCTGCCGATCCGTAGAAGCAGGTTGCAAGGAAGGCGATGCACGTACTACTTTCGTCCTCAACAAAGAACTTGTGAAGAAGGTAAAGTATATTGCCCTCAAAGAAGGCTGCTCCATAAAGACAAAAGTGACAGAAGGGCTCACTTGCATTGTGGACTCCTGGGAAGCAAAAAACGGAGAAATCAAACTGTAGATTGTAATTTCCCGCCTATCCCCACTGCTGTTTTCAAGCTCCAAGGAAAACGGAAAAAATGTTACTGAATATTTGTTGCATTAAAACTTTTGTATTACATTTGCATACAAAACATTTAAAAGTATTTACATATGGCAACAACCGTAACACGTATCCCTGCTTCATTCAGGTTCCAGAGTACTTTGCTAGAGGAATTGAAGGCAAAGGCAAAGGCAAGCAACCGGAGTTTGAACAACTATGTGGAAAGCCTTCTCATCAGTTTGCTTCATCCGTCAGCATCCTTAATGGATGATAACACAATCACGCCAGAACTTCAAGGCAAGATAGATAGAGCCATGTCAGAACTAAAAAACGGGGAAACCAGACATTTTGAAAACATCACAGAAATGAACAAGTGGTTAGATGCTCTATGATTTACAAGATTGATTTTTCAAAAGATGCAGAAAAAGTTATCAAGAAGTGGAAAAAGTCAAACAGCTCACTTTTTGAAAAATTGAGGAAGATTTTGAACAGCATCGCTGAAACGCCACGTGAAGGTATCGGTCATCCAGAAGCTATGAAAGGCGGAAATGACATCACCTATTCACGGCATATCACAGCTCATGACAGGATTGTCTACAACATTTTTGACGATATCATTACTGTTGTAGTCATTGATGTTGAAGGACATTACAATGACAAATAAAGGCTATATACAATATTCCATCATGAAAAAAGTAGATGTGTTATACAAGGAATGGCAATCATTACAGCCTTTGACAGAAAGGAAACAGTATCTATTGAGCCAACGCTTCACTGTTGATTACAACTACAACAGCAACCATATCGAGGGCAATACGCTTACATATGGCCAAACAGAGCTGCTGCTGCTGTTTGGAAAAGTAAGCGGCGAAGGAGACCTGAAGGACTTCAACGACATGAAGGCGAGCCAAGTCGGCTTGAAGATGATGGAAGAGGAAGCCAAGGACTTAAACATGCCACTTACGGAAACCTTCATCCGCCAGCTACACAAGACATTGCTTCGTGAAGATTATGAGGTATTCAGGACATTGCCTGGCGGTGTACAGACAAGCTATACCGTCCATGCCGGAAGATACAAGACACGCCCGAACAGTGTGATTACTCGTTATGGAGACCGTTTCGAGTATGCTTCTCCTGAGGAAACACCAGCCTTGATGTCAGACCTTGTGGCTTGGTTCAATGAAGAGGAATCTGCAGGAAAGCTCACTCCTGTAGAACTGGCAACATTGTTTCACTACCGCTACATACGTATCCATCCGTTTGAAGACGGCAATGGCCGCATTGCCAGACTTATGGTGAATTACATACTTGCGCGCCATGGTTGGCCAATGGTAGTCGTAAGGAACAAGGACAAGAGCAAATATATAGAATCCCTGCATGAAACAGATGTAGTCGTAGGTGCAGCTCCATCAACAGGAGCGCATGTTGAATTCTCCAAAATAAAACGCTTTTCCAAGTATTTCAATGCGCTTGTAGAGAAAGAACTGAAATACTACATCGCCTTTGCTACAGAAACATCGGAAAATGTTTGGTGGTATGACGGAAGCAAGATTGTATTCAGAAGCGCATCAAGCAACAAACTGCTTCATGCGATGCAAGAAAACCCATACATAACAATAGAAGAACTGGGGAAAGAAGCTGGCATCAATGTATCAGCAGTAAAAAAACAGCTTCGTTTAATGACAGAGAAAGGGTACATTCAAAGAAGAGACAACGATGCCAGTTGGCACGTCTTGGCGACATCATCCATATAAAAACACGTCTAAAGGTAGCCACAGTATACCTTTAAACGTGTTTTCACCATGAATCTACAGAATGTAATAATGTAAACATTATGCTTTTATTACATTTAATCAGTACAAGCATCCCACCATTTACGCACTGTCGGCCGTGTGAGTCCTGTACCTCTCGCGCACTCCGACTTGTTTTTACTATCAGGATGCGCTTCTTTCCACTTCCTTACAATCCGTGCGCAGCGGCTGTCCTCATATGACACGACTGTCCCTTTCTTGCGTCCATTCCCTTCTCGCCATGAACCATTAGGATAATCCACTACTTGCATGGCTCTCGCTCTCTTCAAATGAATATCCTGTTTACGGTAGTTTCTCCTGTTCCGTTCGATATGGATGGCTGTAGTCCTCTCAATTTCCCTAATAGGCCATTGGTTGTACTTATGGGCATACGCCATCATGGCATCATCCACATCACCCTCCGTAAACCTGTTGTCTTCCGTCTCAGACAACAGGTCGAACTTCTTCACGAGCGAATATCCGTCCGCCCTCACCTCATCCTCCGGGATGTCGCATTTCACGCCAAGCACGACAAGCGTGAGGATGCACCAGTAGCGGTGGTGCAGCTTCACCTCGTCCTTTGTATCCCTCAGCCTGTTCAGCCACCAGTCATACACATCCCTCTTCACGTGCCATTTCCCAGACGGAGGCATTTTCTTCAGCACCCTTTCCACATACCACTCCGGCCACTTTTCCTTCGCCTCCGCAAGAGTATGGCCAGTAGCACTGTTGTATTTGATGTCATCCCCCAACTTGCCAAGTTCCTCCTTTGTAAGCCTCTTGGAAGCCACAACGCAGTCATTCAGTTCTGAAACGGTGTACATCGGAGCATTCTTGGCATAGAAGCCCCGAATGTCTCCCCCAAACTTAGTTCTCGTGTCCGGCATGCGGAAGCTCTGCAAAACCCCTTGGTACTGCAGGTCCTGGATTTCTGATGTCAAATCGTTCCAAATCTTGTCGGTGAGTCCCTTCTTCAGCTTGTTCAATATCTCATGGTTCTTCGGGAACAGCGGCACAGGGTACTTCAGCAGGAAGTAGAGATGCAAGCCATGCCCACTGTTCACGATGATATTCGGCATGGGGAAAGTATGCAGGTCAAAGATACACTTTTCAATCCCTCGCAGCTGCCTGATTCCCACACCGTCAAGGTCGAAAGCAAATGCATAGAGGAACCTTGCATTTTCTGCCGTGTTGTTCCTGCCCACATAGGTAACCGGCGAAAGGATGGCGAAGTCACCGTCCTTCTGGTACTTGTGTATATCCTCAATATAGTCAAAAGACGCATCACCATCCTCTTTCAGAATGAGATGATGCCTGTTCTTTCCATCTTGTCTGATGAACACGATAGGATTGTACCTCCAGCAGGCATAGCCAGAGTAGTCGAAAGCAGGCGCGGCCTTCCCATTCTTCCTGTTCATCCTGTTCATCTTGTACTGCGTGAGCCAGATTATATATTCCTTCGACCTCTCCTCCTCAAAAGGCTGCACGTCCTTTTCATTGTAGCAGTCCCTCTCAAAGATATACTCGATGAACTCTCTCTGCGTGACAGGCACGAGGTCTAGTTCTTCCAAGAGCCGATTGCCCACAAAGGGAGCCTTCCCCAAAAGATAGCAGTTCTTCTGCCTGAACTCATCCTCCACCTCTTCTTTTGACTTGACCGCCTTTGCAGGCCTAGCAATGCCTATCTCTCCTTTTGCAAGCCAGTCTATGAAGTCATTCATATCCACACCGTCCTTAACCTTTTCCGGATTCAGCCTGATGTATTCAACAAGCCAAATGGCATCAAGCTGTTTTCCGTTGAAAGTCATATCAAGCTTTGCACCGTCATACATAGACAAGGCTTCAACGACATCATCCAACGTTTTGAGGTCTTTCCTATTAAATTCTTTCAATTCATCCATACCAAACCTTTTTCGCCCTTCGGGCAGCGCTCGCTCCGCTCGCGCACTCTATGGGGGGCATATATTATCAATACATTTTTTTTTTCCACTTTTGCCAAAACGAAAAGGCGGATGACCGCCAGCTTCGCCCTTCGGGCAGCGCTCGCTCCGCTCGCGCACTCTATGGGGGGCATATATTATCAATACATTTTTTTTTTCCACTTTTGCCAAAACGAAAAGGCGGATGACCGCCAGCTTCGCCCTTCGGGCAGCGCTCGCTCCGCTCGCGCACTCTATGGGGGGCATATATTATCAATACATTTTTTTTTTCCACTTTTGCCAAAACGAAAAGGCGGATGACCGCCAGCTTCGCCCAGCAAACATATGCTTTCAGTCCGCAAAGATAGCATGATTCGTTGACTTTCCCAACAAAAAAGCAAGGAAATGAGTCAAAGAAAGGTTTCTTTTGTATCTTTGCAGCAAAAACAAAGAAAACATGGGACAGAAAGAAGACATCGGAAAAGTCACAAGCAAGATAATCGTCATTCGAGATACGCAAGTTATCATCGACAGGGATGTAGCCGAGCTGTACGGAGTGACAACAAGGGAAATCAACCAAGCATTGAAGAACAACCCGAAGAAGTTCCCTTCTGACTTCGTTATCGAACTGACCAGCAACGAGAAACAAGAGGTTATCAAAAATTTTGACCACCTCCAGAATCTGAAATTTTCAAGGGTTGCACCTCATGCTTTCACAGAACAAGGCTTGTATATGCTTGCCACTATCCTTAAAGGCGACTTGGCTACAGATACTTCACTTGCCATAGTGAGAACTTTCACTAAGCTTCGCCAACTCTCCAGAGCCATGCAGCAAGTGAACGAAGAAGTTGCCAGAGGTGGAGAGATGCCAAACGAGAAGAAGCAAGGGACATTCAAGAACCTCATGAATGAAATTTTCACAGACCCATTGCCTGTAAAAGTACAGAAAATGACATTCGGAATCAACCTCGGTGTCTTCAACTGGAAGTTAGAGACAACAAGAGAACGAAAGGATTAACTTATAGGGGATGCGCTTTGTACGCCAGAGCAATCCGTGGAATACTTGCTTGCAAGAGGTTCGGCAGAGCTTCCGTGGTCGGATTTGTGAGACAGCCCACTTTGAGCCGATGGAGAGAGAAATCTTTTCTTCGGCTCTTCTTGTGTTTTCATTCTTGTTCCTTTTCGCTTCCAAATTCGCAAGTTTTCAAGGAAAAAGTAAAAAATCTTTACAGTCACGAAAAGCCTGCTACAGATGCAACACCCCCCAACCCCCTGAAGGGGGCTTTATGTCTTCAACCTTGCCGAAAATTTTCAAGCAAGATTTAGGATGCAAGGGGCAAGCCCTCGCATCCTAAAAAGCCAAAAACCACATGTTCTGTAATAGCCATCGTCTGTAAATATGTCTATAAGGACACCTCTTCAGCCCCTTTATACAAAGGCGTTCCGAGAGGGTCTTAACGACAAATTTAATACCGATAAACGACAAATTTAATACCAAAAGAGAAGAGATAAACGACAAATTTAATACTTTTAACGCCAAACTTTCGTGTTTGTCGTTAATTATTTGTATCTTTGCAACAGAAATCAATCAAAGCACAAAATGAAACAAAAACTACAGCAGATAGCAGAGCGCCTCGAAAGAATCAATCGAGACCTGCGCAATGAGGGCGATGTCTGGGAAGCCGAGTTAAAGGACAGACAAGCGAAGAACTTGCAAGGAGAAGCAGCCATCAAACACTATAACGAGTGGATGAAGGCAGCAGGTATGGAACACTTAATGACGAAATAATATGGCAAGACCACTGCAACCAAAGAACAAGGAAATGATGAAGAAAGTAACCCTCTCCTATATCATTTCAAATGCAAAGTTCAAATACACATTGACAGAGCACCGTATAAGGTTCGCCATCCTCGACAACCTAAAGGCGTTGTCTGGAGTTCCCAACAACTTGGAAATTCGCAATCACAAGTTCAGAATGCACAAGCCCCAGAACATTCACGCTTGGGAAGTAGAACTTCCTATGTCTGACATTCTCAAGTACATGGGTAGCGAGAATACCCCCAAAAAGAACTACCAACTTATTGAGGATGCAGCAGAGAGCATTCAAAAGAAGATTTTCAAAGTCAAGAACACAGAGACAGGAGAGTTTTGGGCTGCACCGCTCATAATGAACGTTTATATTGCCCCGAAATCTGGCATGATGCGCTTTCTTGTCGCAGATTGGGTAATGGTTGCACTCTTGGATTACAAAGAAGGGTTTCGTGAATTTGAACTTGAAAGAATGATGAAACTTAAAAGTCCTTACGCTATGCGCTTCTATGAACTTGTTGTAAACCAAAAGACGGAAGAGCCTATTCCGATGAATGTTGACACTTTCCGTGAATGGATGGGCATTGAGGATGGTCTATATTCTCGCTCATACGATTTACGCAAAAGAGTATTAGAACCATCAAAAAAGGAGCTTGATGCAAATTGTCCATGGAGTTTTGACTTTACAGAGATAAAAGAAAATCCGACAAACAAGAGAAGCAAGGTTATCAGATACCTCATCACCCCTCGGCACATCATCGAGAACGAGAACCAGACACTTTACAAGCAGTCGTTGCAATCTAAGATTACGGCTCGCCTGCAGCTCTCTACACAGGCATACGAATACCTCCGCTTCAACCTGTTCTTCGAGGTCGATGAGATTAACAAGAACAAAAAGACCTTCATCGAAGCAGAACAGAAGATTCCGGACTTCGTTGGGTTCTTGGCATCCCTTGCAGGTCCATCCCGGCTTGCCGACAAGCCGAAAGCATACATTGTTGGAGCATGCCGAAAGAAAGCGGCAGAACATGAACGAGCAAGAGAACAAAGTCTATTATGACGCTTATATGAAAGTTGGCAGATTGGGCATCGAGCCGAGCAAGGTTGTGTCTGTCTGTGACCTGCTGATGGACAAGAACCTCATGAATGAAATTTTCACAGACCCATTGCCTGTAAAAGTACAGAAAATGACATTCGGAATTAGGGTGTCCAATTTGTTGTACCCACTTTTTGCTGTTTTTTTGCGCTAAGTGATT
>CAVKZC010000067.1:0-13950 GCA_963660455.1 Sphaerochaetaceae bacterium
TTTATTTCACGTAGTTCATTATCTCGTGACTTTTTCTCCCCTCGTGTGCGGGGAGAGGCATGAAGCCCTCGGTGAGACCAGTCTTCATGCTCATCACTTCAAACACGGAGGCAGCGTAGGCTGTGAGTTTAAGCCTTGCCAGTTCGCTGCACACGGCATCCTCGTCGTAGTTGTCGGCATAGAGCAGCGTGTGCAGGTCGTCGAGGTACTGTTGTGGAATATTGCGGTGGGGCATACGGCTCTGTATCTGTAGTATCTGGCGGGCGATGACGTCGTCGGTCTTCCCGGCTATCGCCTTTGCCTTGCGCTCCTCGAAAGCCGTAGTCACCGCGGTGCACACCTCCTTCCATTGGTCTGTCATCGTCTGGGGTGTGGCGAGCCTGCTGTAGGCGAAATAGCGTATCAGGAACAGACTCTTGTTCCAGCCCTTCTCCTGCAGCCATGTATACTCCATGGGTGTGGTGGCAACTGTCAGGTCGGCCTTGCGGAACATGGCTTTCTGGTAGCATGCGGCCTGCAGGCTTCGCTGGGCGTAGGGATTGGTGCAGTTGCGTGGCGAGATGTCGCCGAGGGCACACACCACGTAGGGTATGCCCATGCGCATGGCACGGCGTGCCACCCTGGCTCCTTTCATGCTCCATGCCCCGAAGAGGATTACGATGTCGGCATCCTCGAGTGTGGGCGACACGTCAAGATGCTGGCGCAGCGCGTCGAAGTAGGCTTTGTACATCGCCACGCCTGCCTTGCTTTGCTTTATGTACAGATATGCTTTCATGAGTTATGTATAAAAGGAGTTTTTTGGGGGAGTTAAGGAGTTAAGGGAATTTAGAGGGGGGAGTAAAGGGGAGTTAAGAGAAGTTAGAGGGAAGTTAAGGGACAACAGCCTTTGTGGCGTATGCCCTCTTTTTACCTTTTTACCCTTTTACCTTTTTACCCTTTTACTTTTTTACTCTTTTACCTTTAAACGGCCTTTCAGAGCTTGTGGCTGGTAAAGTCGTTCTTGTCGGCACGCCAGTAGCGCCAGCAAGCAGCAAGGTTGCGCCATACGATGCCGTATTCGTAGAATGGCAGTAGGAAGGTACTGATGCCGTTGTCGAACCGGCGCACTGCCTTCCGGGCTATGCACAGGCGGAGCACAAAGAGCAGGAGCAGTGAGGCGGCAGCACCGGCCATAAGCACCCAGTCGCGTAATAGTACCGAGCAGCCAACGGCGGCAAGGGAGGCGATGAGACTGAGATGAGGCAGTAGATGGTCGAAGAACATCAGTGTGCGCATGGACGGTGCCCCTGCGAGGAGTCGTCGTGAGGCATGCAGGTAAAGTCTCCTGTTGTGCCACTCTTTGTCGGTAGGCTCGTCTTGCACGAGCCATGCATCACGCGACAGTTCTACGGCAGTATCTCCGCACGTGGCGTACTTGTTGACGAGGAAGTCGTATTCGCCGCGCACCAGTTCGAGGTTGCCCTGGAATCCCTGCAGGCGCATGAAGTCGCTCTTGCGGAAAGCCACGCACGGCATATTGGTGCGGTAGCCGCCCCTGCGCTGTGCACGGCGCAGAAGGTAGCACGCCTTGCGTATGTTCTCGAAACGGCGCACCCCCTTGGTGTCGCTGTCGAGCGCCACGTACCCCAATACCAGACTGTATCCGTCGCGGCACTGGCGGGTCATGGCCTCAAGCCAGCCTTCGCCCGTCGGGCGGCAGGAAGGTTCGGTGAGCACGATCCACTCGTGGCTGGCAGCCTTCACGCCAAGCGTTATCTGCAGCTTCTTGCGGCTCATGTAACGCGACCTCTCGGGTATGTACGTGAAGTAGAGATGAGGGTATTGATCCGTCATGCGCTTCAGGTAGTCGATAGTTTCGCCGTCTGTGCTCTGGCATACCACCACCACCTGGTAGCCCGGTCCGTACTCCTGGCTGAGGAACACGGGCAGATTGCGCTCCAGTTCCTGCAGACTGTCGTGGGCGGTGATGAGCAGCGTTACCGGCTGTCCACCACCGTATTTCCCGCTTTCCTCCTCGCTTTCTTCCTTGTGTGAGGGGAAGCGTAGTGGACGCAGAAAGGGATTGATCACCGATGCCGCTATCGCCAGCACCAGCAACAATCCCCCTATGATGACTGGCATCATGTTGATGTTTTCCATTTTACAAATCCTCCGTAATGTACCCCTTGGGCAACTGCCTGCAGTTGTACTGGCTGGCCATAATCTCGCCGTAGGCACCTGCAGAGCGCAGCACGATGAGGTCGCCGCGGCTCGTCTTGTTGAGGTCTACCGACTTGGCGAAGACATCGCTCGACTCGCAGATGGGTCCCACTACGTCGTAGGTCTCCATGGGCTTGTCGCTCGAGATGTTCTCTATCTTGTGGTAGGCTTGGTAGAGTGCGGGGCGTATGAGGTCGGTCATGCCGGCATCCACGATGGCAAACTGCTTGGCGGTGCCCTGCTTGACATAGAGCGTACGGGTGACGAGGCTTCCCATCTGCCCTACGACGGCACGTCCCAGCTCGAAGTGGAGCTTTTGTCCGGGGCGCAACTTCAGGAACTTGGCGTATGTGTCGAAATAGGCGGCAAAGTCGGGTACTGGCACCCTGTCTGGGTTCTGGTAATCGATGCCGAGACCACCGCCCACATTGATGTTCTTCACAACGATGTGGTGCTTCTCCAACTGGTCCTGCAACTCGTTGATGCGGTTGCAGAGAGCCTCGAAGTCGCCCATGTCAAGTATCTGACTACCAATGTGGAAGTGTAGGCCCAGGAAGGTGATGTTCTCCATCTTGGCAGCTTCGGCGATGACGCTCTCCATGTCGCGCATGGCAATGCCAAACTTGTTCTCGGCCAGTCCGGTGGTGATGTTGGCGTGGGTGTGTGCCCCTACGTCGGGGTTGATGCGGAAGCACACCTGTGCCTTCTTGCCCTTGCTGGCAGCCAGTGCGTTGATAACCTCCAGTTCGGGAACACTCTCTACGTTGAAGCAGAAGATACCCTTTTCCAGTCCGAGATTAATCTCCCAGTCGCTTTTTCCCACACCTGCATAGACTATTTTCGAAGCAGGGAAGCCTGCATTGACGGCAGCCTGTATCTCGCCTCCGCTCACACAGTCGGCACCGAGACCGGCGGCACTGATAATGCGCAGCACCTTGGGGTTGGCATTGGCCTTGACGGCATAGTGTACCTCAAACCCTTCGTGCTTGCCGGCCTCTTCGACAATGGTCTGCAGCGTCTGGCGCAGTAAGGCCGTGTCGTAATAATAAAAAGGAGTCTGTATCTCCTGAAACTTCTCTACGGGGAATGTTCCTTTCATACTCTCTTGTCTTTTCTCTTTTTAGTGATTTTGTTTTTAATTTAGCTGAACAGCACGTTGCTCAAGTTCTGGAGCGCCTGCTTCTTGTCCTTCTCGCGTATGAGGAAGGAGATGTTGTAGTTGCTGCCGCCGTATGAAATCATGCGCACAGGGATGTTCTTCATGGCATCGGTGGCAAGAGTCTCAAAACCAACGTTGCTCCAGTCGAGGTCGCCCACCACGCAGATGATGCACATGTCTGAGTCTACCGTCACCGTACCGTATTTCTTCAGTTCGTTGACGATGTCGTTGAGATGGTCGTCCTTGTCGATGCTCATGCTTACGCCAACCTCTGAGGTGGCAATCATGTCGATGGGCGTCTGATAGCTCTCGAAGATTTCGAATACCTTGCGCAGGAATCCTGTGGCCAGCAGCATGCGGCTGCTCTTTATCTTGATGGCGGTGATGTTGTCTTTGGCGGCCACGGCCTTGATTTTGCCCCTTACTATCACGTTGTCGATGATGGTGCCGTCGGCCTTGGGGTCCATAGTGTTCTTGAGGCGCACGGGGATGCCGGCATACTTGGCGGGCTGTACGCAGGTAGGATGCAGAATCTTGGCACCGAAGTAGGCCAGCTCGGCAGCTTCCTCAAAGTTGAGTTGTCTTACCGCCTCGGTGTTGTCCACCACGCGCGGGTCGTTGTTGTGCATACCGTCAATGTCGGTCCATATCTGAATCTCCTCGGCGGGCAGAGCGGCACCGATGAGCGACGCCGTATAGTCGCTGCCGCCGCGCTGCAGGTTGTCCACCTCGCCATAGGCGTTGCGGCAGATGAAACCCTGTGTGACGTAGATTTGATTGTCGGGGTTCTGCTCCATGACGGCAGCGAGCTTCTCCTTGATGTACTGAGGGTCAGGCTCGGCGTTCTTGTCTGTCCTCATGAAGTCCAACGCATTGAGCAGCACGGCCTTTATACCCTGTTCCTTCAAGTAGTTTACAACCATATTGGTGCTCATGATTTCGCCCTGTGCCACGATGCTTTTCTCCTCGAAGGATGTGAACAGGTCTTTGGTGAACGAGCGCAGATAGTCGAATTCGCTGTGCAGGAATTCGCGTGTAGCCTGCTTCACGGCATCGGTGGAATAGAGTTGCTCCACGTGCAGCATGTACTTGTTCTCGAGGTTGTTGATGACCTCGTTTGCACCCTCGGGGTTTTTCTTGTACAGATAGTCGGAAATCTCGACAAGCGAGTTGGTTGTTCCGCTCATGGCAGAGAGCACGACGAAGGTCTGTTCTCCCGATTCTGTAACCAATGAGGCCACTCCCTTCATACGCTCTGGCGTACCTACGGAAGTTCCTCCGAATTTCATCACTTTCATAGTCGTAATCTATTATGTGTTATTGTGGAGTGCATGCCCCACACATATTTATATATTTATTTTCTTGTCAACTCTCCTCGGCATCCTCGGTAAGGTCCATGTGGTTGTATTCCCTCGTCACGTCGTGTACGGCTCCGTCCTTGCAGCGGTATACGATGCCGGGGTACTTGTCGAGCATGGGAATGTTGTGTGTAGTCATCACGACGGCCGTCCCCTGCCTAGTGATGTCCTTGAGCAGGCAAACGATGTTGCTTGCCGTCTCAGGGTCGAGGTTGCCCGTAGGCTCATCGGCAATGATGACCTTGGGGTGGTTGAGCAAAGCCCTGGCTATGGCTATGCGTTGCTGTTCGCCTCCCGACAGCTCGTGGGGCAGCTTGTCTATCTTGTCAGCCATGCCCACGCTCTCGAGCACCTCCTCCATGCGCTGTGCACGCTCCTTCTTGTCTTTCCAGCCAGTAGCCTTGAGCACAAACTCGAAGTTGCTCCTCACGCTGCGGTCGTGCAGCAACTGGAAATCCTGGAAGATGATGCCCAGTTCCTTGCGCAGGGCAGGCACGTCCTTGCGCCTGATGGTCTTGAGGTCTCTGCCGAGAATCTCAGCCTTTTCCGTCTCCTCCTCAACCAGGTCCAGTTCGCAGTAGAGCGTCTTGAGCAAAGAGCTCTTGCCCGACCCCACCTTACCTATAATATATGCAAACTCGCCCTCGTCAATATGGAAGTTGACGTCTGCGAGCACACACTTGTCTGCCTGGTATATGTTTACGTTACGGTAATCTATCAACATCTCTTTACTTTTGCTTTTACTTTTTCGCCTATTTCATTTCGCCGCTGCTCTTGGCCTGGCGTCTCTTCTTGTCCCACTCAGGGTCGTGGCGCATCTGCAGTTCCTTGGCCACATCCTCTATCCTCATCCCCTTGCCGGTAAGCAGTACGACGAGGTGGTAGATAAGGTCGGAAGCCTCGTAGAGCAGTTTTTCGTTGCTGCCGCCCGTGGCCTCGATGACGGTCTCTACCGCCTCCTCGCCCACCTTCTGCGCCATCTTGTTCACCCCTTTCCTGAAGAGGCTTGTGGTGTAGCTGCCTTCCGGCATCTCCTCATGGCGCTTGTCTATGAAGTCCTGCAACTCTGAAAGGAAGAGTATGGGGTTCATGTCGTTGGTGCCGCCCCAGCAGGTGTCCGTACCCTTGTGGCACGTGGGACCCTGCGGGTGTACCATCACCAGGAGCGTGTCGTTGTCGCAGTCTACCTGCATGCTTACCAGGTGGAGGAAGTTGCCGGATGTCTCGCCCTTGGTCCAGAGGCATTTTCTCGACCTGCTCCAGAAGGTAACCTTGTTGGTGGCGATGGTCTTCTCGTATGCTTCACGGTTCATGTAGCCGAGCATCAGTACGTTGCGTGTCACGGCATCCTGTATGATGGCAGGCACCAGACCGCCCGTCTTTTCGAAATCTATTTCCATGTGTTTGTCATTTGTTGCCTTAATGTTCTTTATCTTCTCACATTGATGCCTTCGGCAGCGAGGTATGCCTTGAGCTGGGGGATGGCTATCTCTCCGAAATGGAATACGCTTGCAGCCAGGGCGGCATCGGCCTTGCCCAGGAGGAAGGCATCCCTGAAATGCTCCATCGTACCCGCTCCGCCCGAGGCGATGACGGGAATGTCCACTTCGTCGGCCAATCGGGCAAGTGCCTCGTTGGCAAAGCCCTGTTTTACGCCGTCATGGTCCATGCTGGTGAAGAGGATTTCGCCGGCTCCCCTGTCGGCCACCTCCCTGGCCCAGTCGAAGAGCCCCCGCTCTACCCTCTCCCTGCCGCCTTTGACGTAGCAGTGCCATCCGTCCTCGTCGAGGCGCGCGTCGATGGCGCAGACACATACCTGCGAACCGTAATGGCCCGTTATCTCGTCGATGAGCTGTGGACGGCGTATGGCAGCGCTGTTGATGCTAACCTTGTCGGCCCCGGCATTGAGCAACCGGTCGACATCGGCTATCTCGTTGATGCCGCCGCCCACGGTGAAGGGGATGTTGATTTCTGCCGCCACGCGTGTCACCATGTCTGTGAATGTCTTGCGGCCCTCATAGCTTGCCGTGATGTCGAGGAAGACGAGTTCATCGGCCCCGGCCTCGCTGTATGCCTTGCCCAGCTCCACAGGGTCGCCCGCGCTCCGCAGGTTCACGAAATTGGTGCCCTTTACCGTCTCTCCGTTCTTCACGTCGAGACAGGGTACGATGCGCTTGGCCAAGCCTCTGTTTATGTTATGGTCCATAGTCTTTATGGAAGTGTTTACTGTGTTACAAACCGAGTTCGCGGACGTTAATCTTGCCTTCGTAGAACGCCTTGCCGAATACTACGGCAGGGATGCCGCTGGCCTCGAGAGCCTTGATGTCGGCGTTGCACGACACACCGCCCGAGGCGATGAGGTGCAGACCGGGATAGGCCGCCATGATGCGTTCGTAGAGTTCCACGGCCGGCCCCTGCAGTGTCCCGTCCTTGCTTATCTCCGTGCAGAGCACGTTGCGCACGCCCCGTTCCACGTATTGCCCGAGGAAAGGAAGGAGGTCTTCTTCCGAGTCTTCTTTCCATCCGTTGATGGACACCTTGCCGTGGCGCACGTCGGCTCCCAGAATCAGCTTCTCCGCCCCGTAGCGGTCTACCCACTCCAGGAAGAGTGCAGGGTCGGTAACGGCTATGCTTCCCACCGTCACCATGGCAGCACCTGCGGCAAAGGCTTTCTCCAGGTCGTCCTCGGTCTTGATGCCTCCGCCGAAGTCTACACGGAGCGTTGTCTCGGCGGTGATGCGTCGCAGCACGTCATCGTTTACTACATGTTTCGACTTGGCACCGTTCAGGTCCACGACGTGCAGCCGCCTGAACCCCAGGCTTTCGAAATGGCGAGCCACCTCGACAGGACTGTCGCTGTATACCTTCTTCTGCCCGTAGTCGCCCTTGGTGAGACGCACACACTGGCCGTCTATGATGTCTATGGCGGGGATGAGTTCTATCATATCTCAAGGAAATTTTTCAGTATTTGTTCGCCCACTGCCCCACTCTTTTCGGGATGGAACTGGCACGTGTAGAAGTTGTCTCTGTGCAGCGAGGCACTGTAGGGCAGTATGTAGTGGGCCGTGGCGATGGTCTCCTCGCAGAGCGGCACGTAATAGCTGTGTACGAAGTAGGCGTATGGGGCCGTCGCGTTGTCTTCCTGCCCCTGGGCTGCAGCGCCCATGCCACGGTAAAGGGGCGTCTTGAGGTCATGCAACTGGTTCCAGCCCATGGCGGGCACCTTGTCTTCGTGCCTTTCGGGGCGGAAGCGTTTCACGTCCACGTCGAAGATGCCGATGCAGTCCACATCGCCCTCTTCCGAATGGCGGCAGAGCAGTTGCTGCCCCACGCAGATGCCGAGCACGGGCTGCCTGAGGTCTCTGATAACCTCGTCCAAGCGGTGCGCCTTGAGGTATTCCATAGCCTCACGTGCCTGTCCCTGTCCGGGAAAAAGCACACGGTCGGCCTTGGCGAGCCTTTCGGCACTGTCGGTAAGCACCGGTTCTATGCCGAGGCGCCGCATGGCGTTAACCACGGAATAGATGTTTCCGGCATTGTATTTTACGATTGCTACGTCCATTAGTGTGTCGCTGTTGTCTTATTTCGTGCAAAGGTAGTTATTTTTTATTTAACAATGACAGGTTTATACATATTATTTATCGCTTTCAGTCATGTTTTTGCCATTTTGCAAAATAATTTGCAAGAATATGCGTTTGAATGGAAAAGGAATTGGACAAAAACAGGGAAAAATACATAGAAAAGCGGCAATATGGACAAGAAAAATGCAGATTTCCGGTTCAAAAAGTTCAGCATCTGCCAGGACAGGTGTGGCATGAAAGTAGGCACTGACGGTGTGTTACTGGGTGCATGGGCTGCGGGTGGTCGCCGCATACTGGACATCGGTACAGGCACGGGACTGATAGCGCTGATGATGGCGCAGCGTTTCGGCGTGGCGCAGGTGGACGCCATCGACGTGGACGCGGAGGCGTGCCTGCAGGCCAGGGAAAACATTGCCTCCAGCATGTTTGCCGACAGGATAAGTGTGGTGCACTCGAGCCTGCAGGACTATAGTCCGGGCGTGACGTACGACGCCATCGTGAGCAATCCGCCCTTCTTCCTCGAGACGCTGAAGAGTCCGGACCCCAAACGTGCCCAGGCACGCCATGCCGACAGCCTGCCCTTTGCCGACCTCTTTTCGGGTGCAGCACGGTTGCTCTCCGAGACGGGTATCTTTTCCGTTGTCATCCCTACAGAGGCGGTAGAGCACTTGATGTTTGAGGCTGCATTGAAGCGTTTTTTCCTGCAGCGCAGGTGTTTTGTCAAAACGGTGGAACGCAAGCCTCCCAGGCGCTTGCTCCTGGCTTTCGGCAAACATCCTGCTGCAGAGGGCATGGAAGACACCACCCAACTTTTGCAGACGGCCACGGGCGAACGCTCCACATGGTATGCGCAACTGACGGGGGACTTTTATGTCAAGTGATGTGTCTTAATTTAGAGAGAATGCATGTAAAAAACAGTCAAGAAACAAAAGGTTGCACCAGACAAGTATGCCATTTGGTATAGACAACTCTATGAGTTAGACAGCGTAAGTATACTACTTATGTCACTGCTGTCCATATTTGTCCCAAACTGTCTCATTTCAGAAATGGGACAAAAATACTATAAGCGCCTATAAGACAAGTAGTTAGCTGTCCCAAAACTGGGACAAAATATCTGTCCCAAAAAGTTTTACTGTCCCATACTTGGGACAACTTAACTATCTAATTATTAATATGTTATATATGATTTTGTCCCAAAAAATGGAATGGGACACTTTGGGACAAAGCACGAAAAAACTTCCTTCTAAAATCCTTACAATACCTTTCCGAGGAAATCCCTCAGGCGCTGCGTCTGCGGATTGCCGAAAATCTGCTGAGGGGTACCCTCTTCCGTAATCCGCCCGTCGCTGAAGAAAAGCACGCGGTTGGCCACTTCCCTGGCAAAGCCCATCTCGTGCGTCACCACCACCATGGTCATGCCGGCTGCTGCCACATCCTTTATCAGGCTCAGCACCTCACCCACCATCTCTGGGTCGAGGGCAGACGTAGGTTCGTCGAAGAGCATCACCTCCGGCTGCATGGCAAGGGCGCGCACGATGGCTACCCTTTGCTTCTGTCCGCCCGAGAGACTGTCGGGATAGGCATTGGCCTTGTCGGCCAGTCCGATGCGCTCCAGCAGTTCGTGGGCTTTGGTCGAAGCCCCTACCCTTGTCATTTTGCCCAGTTCTACGGGTGCAAGCATGATGTTGCGCTTGATGGTCATGTTGGGGAAGAGGTTGAACTGTTGGAACACCATGCCTATGCGCTGCCTCACCTTGTTGATGTCCACGCCGTCGGAGGCAATATCCTCACCGCCTATGACAATTTGTCCCTCGGTGGGTTTCTCCAGCATGTTGATGGAACGCAAGAAGGTGCTCTTGCCGCATCCGGAGGGTCCGATGACGGCAATGACTTCGCCACGGCACACATCGGTGGAAATGCCCCGCAACACCTGGTTGTCGCCATACGACTTGCAGAGGTTTCTTATCTCTATCAGCACATCCTTCCTTCTGGTATCTTGACTGTTGTTTGTCTGCATGTTGATTTCGCTATTGTTGTCGTTAAACAAATTTCACTATTGTCAAGTTTTCTTGCGCAGGTGTTTCTCGAGTTGCGACACGCCTGCAGAGAGGGCTAACACGATGAGCAGGTAGATGGCTGCTACCATGCCCAGCGGCATCATGGCATCGTAGGTGACGCTGCGTATGATGTCCGACCCCTTTGTAAGGTCTACCAGGCCGATGTATCCGCTGATGGATGTCTCCTTGAGCAGGGTGATGAGCTCGTTGCCGATGGCGGGCAGCACGTTGCGGAAGGCCTGCGGCAACACCACATGGCGAAGGGTTTGGCTGTAGGACAGTCCGAGGCTTCTGCCCGCCTCCATCTGCCCTTGGTTCACCGACATGATGCCCGAGCGTATCACTTCGGCAATGTAGGCGGCACTGTTCAGTCCGAAGGCGGTAATGGCCACCACTATCTTGTTGACGTCGGCCGATGCGAACACTACGTAATAGATGATGAGCAGCTGCACCATGGAAGGCGTTCCCCTGATGACGGTGAGGTACACCTGGCACAGAAGATTGAGCAGGCGATGGGTGCCGTTGCGGTCGTGGGTGGCGCGCACGATGGCTATCAGCGTGCCGAGCACTAACGAGAGCACCATGGCGAAGAGCGTAATGGTAAGTGTGTTGCCGAGTCCCTGAAGCAGGTACTGGTAGCGGTGACCGGTAATGAAGCAGGTACGGAACTTCTCCACCAGTCCGTGGCTCTGTGCCGTTGCCTCGTCGGAGCGCACGATGATGACCTGCTTCATGGTGGCGTAAGGCAGCGAGAAACTGATGTTCTTGCTGCGCTCCCGGGTCATGGTGATGGCCGATATTCCGGCATCGGTCTTTCCTGCCTGTACGGAGGTGATGATGGCGTCAAACTCCATGTCCACCATCTCGAAGTTCATGTCGAGGCGGTCGCAGACAGCGCGCGCCACATCCACGTCGATGCCCACTATCTTGCCGTCCTCGTAATACTCGAAGGGCTCGAAGGCCGCATTGACGGCAAAGCGCAGCGTACGCCTTCCGGGCAGGGACTTCGCGTCGTGGCGCGGGGTGTAGGCCACAGTGGCGCGTCCGTCCACATGGCGTGCCATGATGGAGTCAAGCGTGCCGTCCTTGCGCAACTGCTTGATGGCGCGGTCGATGTCCTGCAGCAGCGGTTCGTTGTCCTTGGCCACGCAGATGGCGATGTCGGAGGTGCTGAATACTTCGGGCAGGATGCGCAGTGTGGGATTGCGCCGCTGGAAAGCCTTGGCAGGGTGCTCGTCCTCTATCATGCAGTCTATCTTGCCCTGGCAGAGTGCCTGCACTGCATCGGCGCTCTTCGTGAAACGCTCCACGTGGGCACCGTAGCCTTTCTCTTCGAGGAGGGATGCCTGCACGTCGTTGGTGGTGCCGAGCTGCACGCCTATCGTGGCCTTGCGTACGTCGGCCACGCTGTTGACACTGTAGCCTGTCTTTCCCCCACACGACCATGCCAGCATCGCCACGGTGACGAGGCAGCACAGGGCGAACATCGTTTTTCTCAAATATCTGTTCATGGGTATCACATGTTTTCTACATTTTCCATCACGATCTGCAACTTGCTGTAGTCGGCCCGGCTTATGCGTCGTCCCCTGAGGCTGCGCACCTGCGGATAGTCGGCGAAGGCGGGGTCCTGCGTGGTGTACCAACTGTGCCGTTTCACGGCTGCGGTACGTCGGGCCATGCTGTCCAGGTGGCGCGCATAGGAGGGGTTGACACGCGACAGGAAGTACCTGCCGTCGGCTGTCTCTACGGCGAGGACGAGGTAGTTTTCGGGTGTTCTCTCTTTACGCCTCTTCTCTTCCTCCGTCTCCGCTTTCTTCCATCCGCGCGTATTGGTCATGGTGTGTATCTGCCATCCGTGCTTGCGGTTCAGGTTGTCCATCATGCCCTTGAACACAACGCCGTGGGGCGAGGTATCCTTCAGTCCGGTGTAACCAATGACGTAGTGTATCATCTCGTGCAGCAGCACGCTTTTGGCCTGCATGTCGGTCATGTCGTAATAGGTGGTCATGGAGAGTTTGAAGTCGTATAGCTTCACGCGCCCCCATCTCACCGACCGCTTGAAGGCCAGTTGTCCCAACCTTGTCTTGGCATGGCTCAGTGCCAGTTCGGGCAGAGGCAACTTGCCCCCGAAATAGGCATCGTCAAACTTTCTGAACCATTCCTCCATCCAGCTTACCGTTACTATCATGGTGTCTTGCCTGTCTTTTTTTTACGGAATAGCTTGTCGGCCTATGCCTTGTCCAGCGCTATGTTGTAGTTGTAGTACTGCGTGTTGCCAGTGATGTCCTCCACCACCTGAAGGAAGGGCGGGAAGTTGACGTCCTCATGTGCGGCAATGCCCTTCGTCTCAAGGATGGTAAGTCCCTTGCGCGGTGTCAGGAACTCGTCAAGCTCGAAGTATTGTCCCTTCCAGATGAAACTGGTGCGGTGCTTGCGGATGGTGACGCGGTAAGGGTCTGCCTGCTGCAGCATTGACTCGTAGAGGTTCTTGCTTATCTGTCTCTCGGTTTCAATCTGTTCGTTGCCGGGCACGCGTTTCTTGGAGGTGTGTACATACACGTACTTGCCCGCCATTCTGTTCTGGCGCAAGCGCACCTCACTCTCGGGTCCTGCCGTGAGGTAGGTCTGCACGATGTCACTGTCTATGCCTCCCTCCACAGGGCCTGTTACCTTCACGATGTACTTGCGCTCTTCTTCCACTGGCTGGGGCAGTCCGAGCACATTGTTTATCTCCTTCAGCACGCGGTTCATCTTGTTGTTGAAGTCCTCGTGGTTGTTGATGACGCGCAGGTGGGGATGTCCCGTCCATGCCTGTATTATCTTCTTGTCGAGGCGGCGTGCTATGCGCAGTCCTTCCTCGTCGGCCTGCTCCAGTCGCTGGGCGTTGTTGCTGGTGGTGTAGAACTGTTCTGCGCCGTCAGCAGCCGACACCAGGTGAAGCACTGCGTCGTAACGGTCTACCCTGAGTTGCTGCGACGTGTAACCCAGTGCGCCTACGATGTCCTGCCATGTGTCTTCGGGCACATAGGCCGAGATGTCCATCGTGCCGCGGTCGCACACGATGAGCACTGGGGTGTCGAGCTGCTGTGCCATGCGCACAAAACTGTCTTCCAGTTGCAGCTGCGTCTGCAGCGTGGCTCGCTCGCCCTCGGCGAAAAAAGCCGCATTGTCGGTAAGGTAGTCCATGCCTGCCTGGGTGAACATGGTGGGCACTTCGGGGATGGTAAACACCTTGTAGCCAAGTCCGGCATAGTGTTCCATGATTCGCACCAGTGCTGTGGTCTTGCCGGCACAGGGACCGCCTGTAAGCACTATTTTCTTGACACGGTTCTCGCCGGTCGTCTTTAAGATATTGTCCATTTCTCTTTTTTCTTTTTTAGGATGGAGGATTTGAAGAAATTCTCCTCCTCGTTTCGGAAAACGCCGCGACCTTCACACGGGAATACCATCGGTATCTTGAGCGTCTCAAATGGTTTCTAGCGAAAGGTGTGTGGCACTTAGCGCTGCAAAGATACGGAATTATTCCGAAACGGCAATACATTCGTCGGCAAAATGTGCGAAAAGCTGACAGATGGCAGAATTGTTACCATAACAGT
>CAVKZC010000068.1:0-13920 GCA_963660455.1 Sphaerochaetaceae bacterium
CAGAGCAACAAAAAACTTGGCCCGTAACGATGCTGTTTGCGGAAAAATGATTATTTTTGCGCAGTAAAAAGAATCCTTAAAAATGTGAGAACATGAAGAAACTTGTATTTTTGACCGGTGCCGGAATGTCGGTGGAGAGTGGGTTCAAGACTTTCCGGGGCAATGACGGACTCTGGGAGAACTATCCCGTGGAGCAGATTGCCACGCACGAGGGATGGGAGGCTGACCCTACCCTGGTTACCAACTTCTACAACATGTTGCGCCACAAACTCTATGCGGCACAGCCCAACGAGGGGCATCGCCTCGTGAAGGAGATGGAGCAGTATTACGACGTAACGGTCATTACCCAGAATGTGGACAATCTGCACGAGAAGGCCGGTTCGAAGAATGTCATCCACCTGCACGGCGAACTTGCGAAGGTGTGCTCGTCAAGCAGTCCCTACGACAGCCGCTACATCCGCGAACTACCCGAGGATGACTGTGAGGTCACTCCCGGCACCAAGGCGGGCGACGGCAGTCTGCTGCGGCCATTCATCGTGTTCTTCGGCGAGAGCGTTCCGATGATAGAACCGGCTGCTGAGGCTGTGATGAATGCCGACATCTTCGTCATCATCGGCACGTCGCTCAATGTCTATCCTGCTGCCGGACTCACTGCCTACACCAAACCTGGCATCCCCATCTACCTCATCGACCCCGGTGCCGTCAGTACCAACGGCCAGCACAAAATAACCCACATCATGAAGGGCGCATCCGAGGGAATGAAGGAACTGAAGGACTTGCTCTGTTAGAGTATGTTACCACAAAACGGCCTTATTTCTCTCCCATTTTTGTTCCCATTCTCGCTTCTGCTACGTTCACCACGAAGTCGCCCAGCTTCTCGCACTCCTGGATGATGTCCATGTACATCGTACCCACACCGTAGGCGTAGAGGTGGTTGTCCACATCGTCGATGTTCTGGTTGCGCAACTGGTTGCGGTAGTTGTTGATTTCAGTCTCGATGTTGAACGTATGGTTCATGTCGAGCGTGTGGCGCTCGTGCGTGAACATGTAGATCATCTGTGAGAGGGCATCGTCCACGAGTTTGAACATCTGGTGGATGTTGCTGTACTGCTTGGCGGTGAAGTCCTCCTTGTTGTCCACCTTGCGCTTGATGGTACGCGCAATGTTGTAGCAACTGTCGCCGATGCTCTCTATCTCCGAAATCTCGCGCAGCATGGCGCGTATCTTCGCCTTCGTGTCGTCGCTGAGGTGGGCGTCGCTCACCTGGTCCAGATACTTGGCTATTTCTATCTCCATGTTGTCGGAGATGCCCTCATACTTCTCTATGCGCTCGTAGAGCTTGTCGAAAGTCTTCGCCTCCTTTGTCTCCAGCAGTTCGGTAACAAAGCAGAACATGCGCTGGATGCGCTCGCCGAAACTGCAAATCTCCTTCTGTGCCTCGAAGACGGAAAGCTCCGGGGTCTTCATAATGCCCGTCTGTATGAAGCGCAGGCGGAAGTCCTCGTCGTCCTTCTCGGCCTTGGGCTTGATGAGGCGGCACACCACCTTCTCTATATGGGGGATAAACCAGATGAGGATGCCCGTGTTGCAGACATTGAAGCAGGTGTGGAACATCGCCAGTACGATGGGAAGGATGGTGGCCTTCTGGGTTGCCGAGAGATTGCCCTCGGGGTCGTAGCCCACCAGCGAGCAGACAAAGTTGACAAAGGGATAGAACAGACAGAGCACCCATACCACACCGAACACGTTGAACACAAGGTGGGCCAGGGCGGCACGACGTGCCTGTGCATTGGCGCCCAGAGCAGCCAGGTTGGCAGTGGCAGTGGTGCCGATGTTCTCGCCCATCACCAGCGCAATGCCCAGATAGATGGGGAGCACGCCCGTGGAGCAGAGCAGGATAGTAATGGCCATGACGGCTGCCGAACTCTGCACGATGCAGGTGATAAGCGTACCTATAAGGAGGAAGATGATGATGGTAATGTGACTCTTCGTGTCAAACGAACTGAAGAAGCTGATGACCGAAGGATTGTGTTCCAGGTCGAGGGCCTTGCCGGCATCGCTCAGAAGGACGAGCGAGAAAAAGAGAAAGGCAATACCGAAGAGAAAATCGCCGATGTACCTGCGTTTCTTGCTGTAGATCAGCATGATGCCAAGAAAGAAGGCCGGAAATACGACGATGGTCAAGTCTACGTTGTATCCGAGCGACATGATCCAGGCCGTGAGCGTGGTGCCGATGTTGGCACCCATGATTACCGAGATGGCTTGTGCCAGGGTGAGAAGACCGGCGTTGACAAAGGAGACCGTCATCACGGTCGTTGCCGAGGAACTCTGCACGGCACAGGTGATAAACGTACCCGTGAGCATGCCCGTAAAGCGGTTGGTGGTCATTGCACCAAGAATGTGCCTTAACTGTGACCCTGCCATCTTCTGCAATGCCTCGCTCATCACTTTCATGCCGTAGATGAGCAACGCCAAAGAACCCAGAATCTGAAAGAAAATCACAAGATAATGACTTGTGCTTACTTGATTTGCGCTCAATAGACTTGTACTCAATGCGCTCAATAGAATTGATTCCATAAATGTCTTTGTTGTGGAAATACCTGTTACATTTCGGTTGCAAATTTAATAAAAAACCCTTTCTTTGCGAAATTTTGGTAAATAGATACTCAAATTGTAACACGATTGTAATATCTATAACTGACCATTCCCGCGCCCCTGTGCTGCGTAATGCCCTCTGTCTGCACGCACAACGGCTTTTTTAACGTCATTTTAATGAAATTTATAACTCCACGAATTGCTTTTTTCGCTTTTTTTTTGTTTCTTTGCCCTTATAATTAATAAGGTGTTCCCCGGCACTCGCTGAAAACAGGAGACAAAGGGAGCCAATAAACAATGCGTGGAATTTTAGAACACGCCAATTAATCTAAGAAAAACATGGGAAAAGGAAAAAAAGGCGGCAAGAAGATGAACAAGGCACAGCTCACAGAGAAACTGCAGGAGTTCTTCGCCGCACAACCGGGCGTAACGCTCAGTTTTAAGGAGATATTCCGCGGATTGCATCTTGACACGCATCCGCTCAAGATGCTCGCTATAGACATCATGGAAGAGATGGCATGGGACGATTTCCTCGTGCAGGTAACCGACAGTTCCTACAGGCTCAACCAGAGCGTGCAGGTGATGGAGGGTAAGTTTGTGCGCAAGTCCAACGGCAAGAACTCGGTAGTGCCCGACGGCAGCGAGAAGCCCATCTTCGTCTCTGAACGCAACTCGTTGGGTGCGCTCAGCGGCGACAGGGTTGAGTTTACTTTCCTGGCGCGACGCAAGAACCACATCAAGGAGGCACAGGTCAACCGCATCATACAGAGGGCTAAAGACACCTTCGTCGGCAGACTCAAGGTAGACAAGGACATTGCATACCTCGTGACGCCGGGCGACGTGTTCGCCTACAACATCATTGTGCCCAAACGCAAGCTGAAGGGCGGCAAGACCGACGACAAGGCGGTGGTGCGCATCGTGGAATGGCCCAACAGCGAGAACAAGAACCCTATAGGCGAGGTAGTGGACATCCTCGGACAGACCGGCGACAACGATGTGGAGATGAACACCATACTCGCTCAGTACGGATTGCCCTACACTTACCCCAAGAACGTGGAGGAAGCTGCCAATAAGATAACGGGCGAAATCACTGAGCAAGACCTGGCCGAACGCGAGGACTTCCGCAAGGTGTTCACCTGTACCATCGATCCCAAGGATGCCAAAGACTTTGACGATGCACTCAGCATCCAGAAACTGGAAAACGGCAACTGGCAGGTGGGTGTACACATTGCCGATGTTTCACACTACGTCACGGAGGGGAGCATCATCGACAAGGAGGCGGTGAAACGAGCCACATCGATCTACCTGGTCGACCGCACCATACCTATGCTGCCCGAACGTCTCTGCAACTTCATCTGCTCGCTTCGCCCCAACGAGGAGAAGCTGGCATACAGCGTCATCTTCGAACTGGACAACAATGCCGAGGTGAAGAACTACCGCATCGTGCACACCGTCATCGAGAGCGACCGCCGCTATAAGTACGAAGAGGTGCAGGAACTGCTGGAGGCCAACGGAGTGGTGGACGGTACGGGGGAGCCTGCACCGGCCGAGACGAAGGCGCATCCCTATCAGGGGGAGAACGCACTGCAGCTCATCACACTCGACAGGCTCGCCAAGAAACTGCGTGCCGCACGCTTCAAGAACGGTGCCGTCAAGTTCGACCGTGAGGAACTGCATTTCGACATCGACGAGAAGGGAAAGCCTGTAAGCTGCTACTACAAGCGTTCCAAGGACGCCAACAAACTGGTGGAGGAATTCATGCTCCTCGCCAACCGTACCGTGGCGGAAAGCATCGGAAAGGTGAAGAAGGGCAAGAAACCGAAGACGCTTCCTTATCGTGTACACGACAATCCGGACCCGCAGAAGCTGGAGACGCTGCGCGAGTTTGTGGTGAAGTTCGGCTACAAGATGAAGACTGAAGGCACCAAGGGCGCTACCGCCAAGAGCCTGAACAAGTTGATGGCCGACTGCGAGGGCAAGCCCGAGAACAATCTCATTCAGATGGTGGCCCTACGCGCCATGATGAAGGCGAAGTACTCCGTGCACAATATCGGCCACTTCGGACTGGCCTTCGAGTACTATACCCACTTCACGTCGCCTATCCGCCGTTATCCCGACACCATGGTGCACCGTCTCCTCACCAAGTATGCAGCCGGTGGCAGAAGTGCCAACGAGAAGCATTACGAGGAACTGTGCGAGCACTGCTCCGACATGGAACTTACTGCGCAGAGTGCCGAGCGCGACTCCATTAAGTACAAGATGGTGGAATTCATGGGCGACAAGCTCGGAATGGAATTTGACGCCCACATCAGCGGCATCACTTCCTACGGCATCTACGCCACCATCGACGAGAACCACTGCGAGGGTATGATTCCTATACGCGATGTGGCTGGCGACTACTACGACTTCGACGAGAGGAACTTCTGTCTCGTGGGGCGCCGCCATCACAACAAGTACCAGCTTGGTGACCCCATCCGCATCAAGGTGGCGCAAGCCAACCTGGAGAAGAAGCAGCTCGACTTTACCCTTGCCGGCGAATCGGCTCCCGTTCGTGACACCAAAGTCGTTCCCGATGTTCCTGTCGTGAAAGGGAAAAAGGATAAACAGAAAACGAGAAACCACAGAAAGGGAAAATAATTTTTCCAACTGGGCAGAAGAAATAGAACATGCCATACAAGGTGGCATCAAGTTCACTTCTTAGAACGCGCCTTTGTGGTTACTGTATCTGTCTTCCAAAATCTTGCTTACTGCTACGAATTGATAGATGCCCTCATAGCAGGCGCAGATAAACCCAGCCTTGCCATCGCGGAAGCCACCCTTCAGGACGTAAGCCTTGAAGAAACGGAAGAAGGGACGCCAGAGAAGTGCTGCCACGCCATAGTGCTTGTCTTTCTTCTTCTCCACCTCACTCTCCGTATACAGGTTGGTCTTGTCTATGCGACTGCGGATAGGATCGTTGGCGAGGTGTATAAAGGCAAGGTCCTGTCGCTTGGCGGGAATGCGCTGTTTGCGACCTTTTACATCGGGGAAGGTATGGACGAAGGGTGGCCACACCGTACCTTCCTTGATGAAGAAGCGCAACAGATAGTCGGGGTAGAAGCAGTGCATGAACCGTCCCATGAAATAATTCTTGCGGGGAATCCACAGTCCCTCTGCGGCATCCTCGTGGGAAATATAATCATAGAGGTAGTCTTTCAGCTGTGGTGTCACGAGCTCGTCGGCATCTATCACCAATACCCATTTATTGCTGGCACTCTGTATGGCAAAGGTGCGGGCCGGTTCGGCACTCACACAGTCACCCTTGGGGAAGGTAACGACCTTGCAGCCATACCTCTCGGCTATCTCCCGAGTGTTGTCCGTACTCTCCATGTCGCAGATGACAATCTCGTCGAAGTCCTTGACGGAATCCAGTACCCTCGCCAAATGTAGCGCGGCATTGTAGGTGTTGATCACCACCGATATCTTATTATTGCTCATATCCTTGATTTGGTCGAACATTTTCTATTCCATTACTTCACCACTAACTCGTTTTTCGTCATTCGCTCCATGTACGACTGGATGACGGCCTTCACCTCACGCTCCATCGCTTGGCGCACCTTCGGTTCCTTATCTGCCACGTTCTGCTTCAGCAACAGGTCGGTGCGGAAGCGGTAGAGGGCCTTGGTCTTCTGTCCGTCCCACTGCAGCAGGTAGTCGCCCTTCACATACTGGTAGATGCCGTTGAGATAGTTTACTGCCCAGGTGTCCTTGGCGGGTGTACGGAAGAGATCGATGCCGAAGCCCACGTATTTTCGTCCGTAGCCTAGGTATCCCAGTATGGTGGGCATAATGTCTATCTGCTGTGCGATGGCGTTGCGCATGCCCGGCTTTATGTCTCCGCTCGGGTCGAAGAAGATGATGGGCGAGCAGAAGCCTCCCAGGTCGGTTTGGTAATAAGCGTGGTCGCTCAGGTTGGTATGGTCGGATGTGATGACGAAGAGGGTATTCTTGTACCACGGCATGGTCTTGGCCTTCTCGAAGAAGCGTCGCAGTGCATTGTCGGTGTAGCGTATGCACTTGTGTATGACAATGCCCTCCTCGGGATACACCTTCTTGTACTCCTCGGGGATGACATAGGGATGGTGTGACGAGGCAGTGAAGAGCGCCGTCACGAAGGGTTGTTTCATCTCGCCCATCTTCGTGGCGTAGAACTGCATGAACGGTTCATCCCAGATGGCCCATGTACCGTCAAAGTCGTTGTCGCCTCCAAACCGCTTGTCGGCATTGTACTCCGTGCGTCCGAAATAGTCATCGAAACCTGTGGTGCGGGCGAAAGCCTGGAATCCCATGGATCCGTTCTCTGCCCCGTGGAAGAAGGCGGAATAGTAGCCTTCGTGCTTCAGCTCTCCAGCCAGTCCGCTGACATTGTTCATGGACGCCGGGGTAAGGAAGAACGGTTCCACGAACATGGGTATGCTCGACAGGATGCTGGGCATTCCGTCGATACTCTTCCTGCCATTGCAGTAGGAATAGAGATAGGTAGCACTGTGCTGCATCAGGGAGTCGGTGAAGGGCGTGTAACCCTTGTACTTACCCCCTTCGAGCCACTTGTTGAAACCGCCGATGTATTCCCTGCCGAAACTCTCGATGATGATTACCACCACGTTCTTCCTGCGCTTTACGAGCGAGTCGGATGGGGTGTGAACGGGTGAGTAGACGGCATCGAGCTGCTTGTCGGTGTAGTAGTCGGGCACGATGAATGCAGGCTTGTCTATGGTTCTGATGATGGAGAACGGCGTATTGAGCACGATGGCCGCCTCCAGCGGTCGGTCTACATACTGGTTGGCGTTGCTGATGGTGATGGGTCGCACGGCCGTGGTGAACCCGCCTCGCATGCCTGCCACGCACAGGGGCACGAACACCGCCAGGCACAAGAGGTGCAGGCCGTAATACTTCAGCATCGGCACGGGGCGGTAGGGGCGCGATACCTCCATCGGTTCTTTGCCTTTGGGCATACGGTAAGCGTACCACAGGGCCACCATGAGGGCGATGCCTATCAGCACCAGGTACCAATGGTTGATGACCTCCTCGCCGAAGATACCGCCCAAGTTGTTCTCGTTCTTGAACTCGGAGAACACGGTGGCGGTGGTGCGTCGCGTGGTGTATTTGAAATAAACACAGTCGGCCAGGTTGGCGACGATGCAGATGCCGTTACATACGAGATAGACCCACTTTGCCGTCTTCTGGTACCATGCCCTCTCCTTGTAGTGGAGCGGAAAGAGCATCAGCAGGGCATAGAGGGCGTTGGTATAGAGGATGGCAGAGGTGTCGAAGTACCATCCGCCATGCAGCATCTCGCCCAAGGCGCTCCACGTCATCGTGTCGGCGAACATGCCCCAGTTAACCGCCAGGAACACCATGCGACAAATCTCGTACACGACATACGCCAGCACCATGTTGAGCACGAAGCACAGAGGTACAGAAAGTATATTTCTTTTCATTTTCATTTTTTCAGACAAATGCAACAGTACTACATCTATGCAGCCAATCCCTTCCGCTCAGAGTAGTCGCGCGTGGCCATCTCGTATACGAGTTTGAACCACACCAGCACGCAGGGCAATGCCTTCAGGGCATAGGGCTGCACATAGTTCTTGCGTATGAAGGCCGGGAAGAGGTCGGAGGGCGACATACTGGTCAGGATGAAGGCAAACACCATCAGCGCCACATCCCAGCGGTTGCGTTTCCAAGGGGCGGTGACGTACCAGATGGCAACGCCCAGCAGGGCAATGATGTAAGTGCTCGATTCGCTGCCCGTGCTGAACAACACCACAAACATCAGCGTGGAGGCCAGGAAGGCGTAGCGGAAGGCGATGTTCCTGTATTGCCCCATGCGTAGATAAGGATAACAGAAGGCAAGGATGCCGGGCACGATGAGCCACAGGTCGGAGTAGGTGGCCACGTGAGAAATCTTGCGCACCAATCCCAGCAGCGACTGGTTCTGCCCACCGCTGAACATGTTTTCCATGTTCTTGCCCGACAGACTGACGTACCATTCCTTGTACTGGTCGATGACGTACTCGGGACTGCTTATGAGCATGGGCAGCACGAAGAAGAGGACAGCCCATCCCGCCAGTGCCGCCACCAGCCTCACCTTGTGACGGGAGAAGAAGAAGAACGCCAGGCCCACGATGCCGTATAGCTTCACGAAGGTGCCTGCCATGATGAGGAAGGCCGCCATAATGTCCTTCTCCTTCTCTATGCAGTAGAACGAGGCCACGATGATGGCGGCTATGATGATGTTAAACTGGCTCATGAAGAGTGCCGTGAGCAGTTCGTGCGCGCAAAACCAGTAGCAGAATATCTGCTTGCCCTGCTTCATGGGCAGCTTACGGATGGCCACGAAGAGAGCCAGAGCCATCAGCACATGCCAGAATATCAGTCCCAGGGGATGGGGCATCACGGCAAAGGGGGCTATCACGAGACTGAAGAAGGGGCCATAGTGGTTGGTGTCCCAGTACTCTGCCGGGTAAGGGGCGTAGAGCGATGTCTGCTCCCAGGCGTGCCAGAACACGTACTTGAATATCAGGAAGTTGTTGCACTTGTTGAACTTCATCAGTGCGGAGATGAGCCCCAGCAGCAGCCACAGTCCCAGTAGGGTGCGCGGGTCGCTGAAGAAAGGCCGTGCCAGAAAGCGCCTGACAGCCGCCCAGGCACCGCCAGCCTTCGAGTTTTCTTTGTCCATTGGTCTATACTTGTTGTTATTTTAGCGGAGGCAAAATTAGCTAAAATCCATGTAACCGACAAATAAAAGTCACCATTTATTTTGCCGTACCGTTTTTTTGCCTTAACTTTGCCTAGCCGTTGCTGCCCTGTAGACACGGCGGCCATAACAGAAACTGCCCTCACTCGGAATGAAGATGGAAATAGGATTTGACGCCAAGCGCGCAGCGCAGAACCGAACGGGACTGGGAAACTACAGCCGTTTTGTGATAAGGATATTGTCGGAACGTTTTGCCGACAATGGCTACCACCTGTTCGCTCCCAACCCCCATCGCATGCCCTATCTCGGGGAAATCCCCACCCTATCCCACCTCTCCCTCCACTTTCCGCCCCATGGTCTCTGGAGCCGCCTGCGCTCCCTTTGGCGCGTATGGGGTATGAAGAAGGATATCGAGCAGGGAGGCATCGACCTCTTTCACGGTCTCAGCAACGAGTTGCCCCTCAACATCGGCACGCCAGAGCAACGGAAGGCTCGACTTGGCGAAGAACGCACCCGCTACGTGGTGACCGTCCACGACCTCATCTTCATCCACACCCCACAGTATTACCACTGGATAGACCGGCAAATATACAACTATAAGTTCCGCCACGCCTGCCGCTGCGCCGACCGCGTGATAGCCGTCAGCGAATACACCAAGCAGGAAATCATGCGCTACTACCATACGCCCGCCGATAAGATAGACGTGGTGTACCAGGGCTGTGACCCTGTGTTTGCCAAGGACATCGGGGCAGACAGACTGCAAGAAGTAAGGGATAAGTACAACCTGCCCCACCGCTTTGTGCTCTACGTGGGCAGCATCGAGGAACGCAAAAACCTGATGCTCGTGGCCAGAGCGATGGCGGAGATAACCCAGGCGCAAAAGGGTGAAGCCACAGGCAAGTCCACAGCGGAAGAAGAGATACACGTGGTGGCCGTAGGCCGCCGCACACCCTATGTAGACGAGATACAGGCCTACCTCAAGGAGCACCATCTGGAGCACCTGTTCCACTTCTGCCACCAAGTGCCCTACGAAGACCTGCCCGCCTTCTACAAGTTGGCCGCCACCTTCGCCTACCCCTCGCGCATCGAGGGATTCGGCATCCCGTTGCTCGAAGCCATCACCAGCGGTGTGCCCGCCATCGGTTGCACAGGCTCGTGCCTGGAGGAGGCAGGAGGTCCCGACAGTCTCTACGTAGCCCCCGACGATGTCCAGGCGATGGCCTCAGCCATCCTCCGCACCTGTACCGACGAACCGCTGCGCCAGCAGATGATAGCCCGTGGCAAGGAGTATGCCCTGCGCTTCACCGACGAAAAGCTGAGCGGCGACCTGATGGAAACATATTTAAAGGTAAAAGGGTAAAAAGGTAAAAAAGTAAAAAGGTAAAAGTAAAAAGGTAAAAAATGGCATACGCCACAAAAGCTGTTGTCTTAACTCCTTTAACTCCTTAACTCCTTTAATTCCATTAACTTTAAAAACAAAAAAAAATGGAAACATCAAAGATATTATTAAGTTTCGACACCGAGGAGTTTGACGTGCCACGTGAGCACGGCGTTGACTTCTCGCTCGAAGAGGGGATGAAGGTGTCGGTGCACGGCACCAACCGCATCCTCGACTGCCTCAAGCAGAACAACGTGAAGGCCACCTTCTTCTGTACAGCCAATTTTGTGAAGCACGCAGCCGACGTGATGAAGCGCATCATGGACGAAGGTCACGAGGTGGCTTGCCACGGCGTGGATCACTGGCGGCCCAAGGCCACCGACGTGAGGGAATCGAAAGAAGTGCTGGAGCAGGCTACGGGGCGCACCGCCCACGGCTACCGCCAGCCACGCATGTTCCCCGTCAGTGACGAGGAGATAGAGAAGATGGGCTACAGCTACAACTCCTCGCTCAACCCCGCCTTCATACCCGGTAGATACATGCACCTCCGTGCCCCCCGCACATGGTTTATGAAGGGCGGCGTGATGCAGATACCCGCCTCCGTCACCCCACTGGTGCGCTTCCCTCTCTTCTGGCTTGCCTTGCACAACCTGCCCGAGTGGCTCTACCATACCCTCGTACGCAGGGTGGTCGACCACGACGGCTACTTCGTCACCTATTTCCACCCCTGGGAGTTCTATGCCCTCAAGGAGCACCCCGAGTTCAAGATGCCCTTCATCATCAAGAACCATAGTGGCGAACAGATGTTCCAGCGGCTGGACCGCCTTGTCAAGATGCTGAAGAAGAGGGGCTGTGAGTTCATCACCTTCCAGGAATTTGTAACACTCAAGAAAAAGGAACTGTCATGATCAAGCTTGCCATCGTATCGCCCTGCTACAATGAGGAGGAAGTGCTGGAGTCGTCCGTTACCCGCCTCACCGCCCTCTACCGTCAGCTCATTCAGGAACAGAAGATTTCGGAAGACAGCTTCTTCCTCTTTGTCAACGACGGAAGCCGCGACAAGACGTGGGACATCATCTGTCGTTTGCACAAGGAGAACAAGTTTGTACATGGCGTAAACCTGGCTCACAACGTAGGTCACCAGAGTGCCATCATGGCCGGTATGATGACCGCCAAGGACCGTGCCGACGCTGCCATCACTATCGACGCTGACCTGCAGGACGACCTCGCCGCCATCCCGCAGATGATAGACGACTACGCCAAGGGCTACGACATCGTGTACGGTGTGAAGGTATCGCGCACCGCCGACCCGCTGATGAAGCGTCTCTCCGCCCAGGCATTCTACAAGATGCAGAGCAAGATGGGCGTGAAGAGCATCTACAACCATGCCGACTTCCGCTTCATGAGCCGCCGCGCCCTGGAGATGTTGTCGCAGTACAAGGAGAAGAACCTCTACCTGCGTGGCATCATTCCCACCATCGGACTGAGCACCACCACCGTCGATGACACCATCAGCGAGCGCACGGCAGGAGCCTCAAAGTACACGCTGAGCAAGATGCTCAATCTGGCCCTTGACGGCATCACGTCGTTCTCCGTCAAGCCCATCTACGGCATCATCTACCTCGGTTTGCTCTTCATCCTCATCTGCCTGGGTATAGGTGTCTATGTGATTCATGCGCTCGTGGCAGGCACCGCCGTACCAGGCTGGGCCTCCGTCATCCTGAGCATCTGGCTCATTGGCGGTCTCAACCTCATCTCCATCGGGGTGGTGGGTGTGTACATAGGCAAGATATATAAAGAGGTGAAAAACCGCCCATTGTACAACATCCAAGAGATACTGGAATAAAGGTAAAAAGGCCGTCTAAAGGTAAAAAAGTAAAAGGGTAAAAAGGTAAAAAGAGGGCATGCGCCACAAAGGCTGTTGCTTAACTCCTTACCTCCTTTAACTCCTTACCTCCTTTAGCTCCTCCTATATTAAACAACAATAATGAAGAGACCCAACAAGCAACAGCTCTTGTCAGAGTTCTGGCGCATATTCCGCTTCGGCATCACGGGCACAGTGTCCAGTCTCGTCCATTACGGAGCCTACTGCCTCGCCCTGCTATACTGCTCGCCTACGCTTTCCTATAGCTTCGGCTATCTGGTGGGGCTGGCGCTGAACTATGTGCTTACCACCTACTTCACCTTCCGCCAGCACCCGTCGCGCAAGAATGCCGCTGGCTTCGTATCGAGCCACGCCCTCAACTACCTACTGGAGATAGGTCTGCTCAACCTCTTCCTTTGGATAGGCATCGGTCAGTGGCTCGCCCCCGTGCTTGTCATGATCATTGTGGTGCCGGTCAACTTTCTTATACTGCGCTTCGTCTTCCTCTGGAAAAAGAGAGCCGATTAAAGGTAAAAGAGTAAAAAGGTAAAAAAGTAAAAGGGTAAAAAGAAAAAATAGAACAATGCTACGAACAAAGCTCTTGTCACTCATCATCCTGCTGTTCTTCGCCTCTGCTCCCATGTGGGCGCAGAGTGACGATACTGGCACAACGGCTCCCGAAGACCGCGAGGTGAACATGGATGCCCCTACCTTCGACCCCATGGTAAAGGTGGGCAAGGTGCTGCTGGGGAAGGACAGCGTGCAGTACGTAGAGGTAAACCGCGTATATGTCTACCCCCAACAGACGTTTAAGGACACCAAGCAGCGCATGGCCTACAACCGCTTGGTGTACAACGTGAAGAAGGTGTTGCCCATAGCCAAGGAGGTGCGACAGATTATCCTCGAGACGGGTGCTTACCTCGAGACACTGCCCAACAAGAAAGCCAAGGACGAGCATATGAAACTAGTGGAGAAGGAGATAAAGCGCACCTATACTCCCCGCATGAAGAAACTCACCTATGCCCAGGGCAAGCTCTGCATCAAGCTTGTCTACCGCGAGTGTAATTCCTCTTCCTACCAGCTCATACAAGCTTTCCTCGGCCCCATCCGTGCCGGGTTCTACCAGGCCTTCGCCTCCCTCTTCGGGGCCAGCCTTACCAAGAAGTACGACCCCAACGGTGTAGACCGCCTTACCGAGCGTGTCGTGTTACAAGTGGAGTCGGGACAACTGTAAGGAACTCAACTTTCGGATGTTTCGAAAGTTGGGAATTTAGGGGGGGGGTAAGAGAAGTTAAGAGAAGTTATCGCTCTCTACGAGAGCTGTGAAGTTAAGGGACAATACCT
>CAVKZC010000069.1:0-13850 GCA_963660455.1 Sphaerochaetaceae bacterium
GCGCTCTGTTTTAGAGTGCGGACAGAGAGGGTTTTGCCTATCGCTGAATAGTTACTACCACGTCTCGGTTAGTTAAATTATGTTATAGACAGCCTCTTTTTGCAAATACGAGCACCACCTTTCGCAGAATCGGTGTAATTTTGTAAATTATAACGTATAAGTACAAGACGTGAACAAATAGTATACATAAACCAACACAAAGCGAAAACAAATACAAGGCACAAGCAAATACAAAACATAAAATAGTGAAACAGGGTACAAGAACAGGAAAAGTTAAAACAAAGTAACATAACATGAAAATGCTTTTAAGAACAACAGTAGGCATTGTTGCGATGTGTATGTCACTCGCCGTACAAGCCACCGTCTATTCGGCAAGCAAGGTAGTATTGAACCTCTGCGAAAAGAGCGGAGAGGATTTCGACCTGAAACTGCTCGGAGAGACAAGCGACGGACACCAGATTTGGGCGTGCGCCAGCCCCGTCAGCGAATACGCCAAGTGGATGCGCTGGAAGGTAGATGACGGAAAGTACATCTCCGCCAACGTAGACGTCTTTAACCTCAACGAGAACTATGCGCTCTCCACCAGCTACAAGAGCACCTATCGCAGACTGGGAATGGCTGACACCGCATACATGCACTTCTTGAAGTTGAACAGTGCGACAAGTGCCGACTTCTTCATCTCGGACGGGGAACACAAACCCGAATTCATTTCCCAGTACCAGTTGTCACCCCAAGTCACCATCACGGTAGACAGCCTGGAGGTAGACAAGACCAAGACCAAAAGATACCGCGGAACCTCGGCTCCTGACGACATTATCTTTAGTAATTTCCGCCGTGCCGTACACTGGAAGATAACGGGTATCACGGTGGAAGCCATCCAGCAGGTTGTGGTGGAACGCAGCTACGACAAAGGCAAGACATGGGAGGAGATGGGCTATGGCGACACGCTCGAAGGTGTGTCTGACTCAGCACTCAGTGTGACCGAGGAGACAGTGCGCTTCCGTGCCGTTGTCTACCCCAAGAGCCACTACAAACCCGTAATGGACAAGGAATACTGGGTGTCGGACAATTCTCAGGACTACAACATAGAGTGGTATAACCGCGTCTCCAACCCCGGTAAAAGAATCATCATGAATACTGGCGAAGGCGGAGGTCATGACATCGAAATGTATAAAATAGGTGTCACCCCCTGGGGCCGTGAAGTATGGACGTGCAACAACACGACTGGCGGTGTGGCATATACCAATTGGCGCATATCTACGTACAGTCACCCAGACTTCATAAAGATGTCTTATAATGTTCCCGATTTCTATACTGACCTAGAATATGACATAGACGATACCAACTACATTTCGGGCACGCTCAGATACATTCCTGCCGGACCTGATGTCTGGCACTTCATCATCCTCAACTACAACATTCCACCAGGAAAGTATTCTGGCGACTTGGAATACCATCACTATATCAACACGCGCGGAAGTGAACAATTCAATCCTGTACACCTTGCCATCATGGCCCGACAGAAGATGGAGATGGAAAAGCCTTCCATCACCCCAACGACTGCTACGCAGAATCTGAAATGGAGAATGTACGGTGCAAGCAACAAGATGCTGGACAGCCTTGTGGTAGAACAGAGCGTGGACAGTGCCAAGACGTGGACTGCCATCCAGACCTTGAAGAGTTTCGACGAAAGCAAGTTTGAGTGCGAAGGATCTGTCACTGCCACATTCCCCGTATCGTGCGGTGCCGTACGCTACCGCATCTCGGGCTACCCCAAGTACCATTTCGGTCCCTTTGTACAAAATCGCGTATGGAGAACGGAGTTTGTCTACGACCTGTCGAAAGAGTTTTCCAACTGCGAAATAAAAGTACAGGAAGATCATGAAGTGTCGAAAGACAAATTTACGGACGACGAAGATCCCGCAAAGCGCACGTTTGAGACAAGAATCTACACGTTCGCATACGATGGCTACGATGGTTATTTTGGTCATGCCGACCTGCAGTATAGCGTTGACGGTGGCAAGACATGGAACGACCTGGCAACCACCCCACACCATATAGACTATACCACAGTGAAGGTGCCTGCGGGCTACACCGAGTATCTCTTCCGCGTCAAAGCTTACCCCAAGGATGACTACTCCTACTTTGCCGGACTGTACAAGACGGCCGTTACCGACGAACCACAGAGGGTCAGCTATAGTCCCGCCATCAGCGAACTGGCCGTTGCCGGCGAGCCTGAGCCTGTAGCAAACTACAACGACATAGCCACGATTCCCGTTCACTATGCCCTCAACGACGACCTCTATCAGATCCGCAGCAAGGCCACTATCTCCTTCTCTTACGACGAAGGCCTTAGCTGGCACAAGCTCAAGAGTTTCGCCCCCAAGAAGGAAGACACCGTAAACATCAATGTTGATACCGCCAACTATCAAAACTGCAAGTTCCGCATCAGTGTACAGGGCATAGTCAATGGAAAAACCAGCACCTACACGAAGGAAACAGAGAGTACGGCAATCAAGAACAAGTAACACAGAACACAAGAAAACATGAAAAAGAAATATTTCTTCGGCATTATGCTTTTGTTTGCCTTGCTGTCTACCCTTACGGCCGAAGCGAGGCCCAAGGCCAGGACCTACAATGCCAAAAAGGTAACGATGAACGTAGGTTCGGGTAGCGGCGTCAGTATAGATTTCACATGGATAGGCATTACCAAAGACGGATATGAGGTGTGGTACGGCCAGAACCCGACCGACAAATACGCATACACCTACTGGCAGATAGACGACCAAGCACATATCAGTTTCTGCCAATGGAAAAATTATCCAGCAGGACTTAGCCCCGATTACCCCTTGTACTACGGAACAAGAAACCTCGGAGGTGACACCAATACTGGACACTATGTCGCTATCATGTTTCCCGTCAGCTGCCGTTATGCCTATTATGACGTAACTAAGGACGAGCTCCACCGCGCGACAGGTAGCAAACTTCGTGACGTATATCATACTGCCCCCGAGCTTTATCTCGACTGTAAGATTAATCTGTACCCCAAAAAGCCTGTTTACGATGACTACAACCACGGCTACAGTCAGGAGGTTGGCTGGAAGATCGATTCCATCTCCGACATTGTGTTAGACTATATCACTCTCTTTTCAAGTACGGATGGGGGCCAAACCTGGAAAGTAGCAGACCACGGCAGAGGCCTGCAGGGTACGTTCCATAATTTCATCGAATGGGACTTCGGCAAAGTGCGCTACAAGGCCATCCTCTACCCCAAGAAACGCCACAGGGGATTTGTAGAGAACGAGCAATGGGAGTCGGAGGTGACTGCCGACACAGAATTCCCGCGCATCTCGCTCAATTCCAATCTGGAGGCTACCGATGCCCCTGGCGCATACACTGACGACGAAGACTTCTACAAGCGCACGTACTCCACAAAGCTGAAATGGTCGCTCCTCGAAAGCGAGACGGAAAACTATTTCGGTATGGGTAAAATAAGCCTGCAATACTGCCAGGGCGACACCGACGACGAATGGATTACGCTGGAGGACGACATCTGGGGCAGCAACCACGACCTGACTGACAAAGTGCCCGTAGGATACACCAAGACGAAGTTCAGACTGCTGATTTATAATAAGGGTCAAGATCAGCTTGCTCCTGTCACCTATTCCAACGAGGTGGTGGTAGAGAACAACTACCAGCCTGCCTTCAGCAATATCGGACTGGAGAACGGCATAGAGGAAGGCGAGGACGAGGAGGCTGGCACGCTCAGTCCTACACTGACCTACACCATGAACGACGACTTGTGGCAGACACGCTACGGCTCGCTCTCGGTACAGTATACCACTGACGGCGGCACCACCTGGGTTCCGCTCACTACCGTCAGGTCTCCGAAGCAGGAGGACAAGTTGAAGATTTCTGTTCCCTGCACGGCAAAAGAATACCAGTTCCGTATAGGCATCGCCTCTAACGTGGACAACGCCATCGCTTGTGGCGTGGAGAACGACAGTCAGGTTTACTCCTACTTCCCCACGGCCATAGACCAGACAGAAGCTGATGCTGCCGCTGACGGCCCAGTCAATGTCTACACACTGAACGGTATCCTCGTGGCTAAGCAGATACGCCCAAGCCAGATACAGTCTACCCTGCCCGATGGCATGTACATCGTAGGCAACAAGGTAGTAGTGGTAAAGAAGTAACGGCGTGCTTTCGGCACTTCCGAAAAAGAAATCAAGCATACAACTATAAAGATGAGGGTGTGGCATTTGCCGCACCCTCATCTTTTTATATCACAGCCTATGCACTGTTTTAGTGCATCACGAGGGATAGGTGCTGTAGTACTGCGCTTATATTACAAGGGAGAACGTGCGCCCTACGTAAGGGCAAAAGCGCTATTGTCCGAATGACAGCTGGCGTTTCAACAATATTGGCCCAAACTTACTCTTCCTAACTTTTCAGATATTTTTTCCTCCTTTTTGTTGGTTTTTCAACGAAAAATATATAACTTTGCAACCACAACCAATAATCAAGATGCCGACACAAAGAGAAATACACTTACAACCAACAAGATATAAGCATACAACCAACAAGATAAAGACTTGCAACCAACGAGAAATACACTTGCAACCAACAAGATAAAGAAATTACCAACCAATAAAAGAAATATTTTTTTAGACTATGAAAGCAGCAGAAGTAATTGCGAATCTGCAGAGAAGATTCCCCAACGAGCCTGAGTACATCCAGGCCGTGAGTCAGGTGCTCGGCACCATCGAGGAAGAGTACAACAAGCACCCCGAGTTTGAGAAGGCCAACCTTATCGAGCGCCTTTGCATCCCCGACCGTGTCATCGAGTTCCGCGTGTCGTGGGTGGACGACAAGGGCAACGTGCAGACCAACATGGGTTACCGCATCCAGCACAACAACGTGATAGGCCCCTACAAGGGTGGTCTCCGTTTCCACAAGTCGGTCAATCTGGGCATCCTGAAGTTCTTGGCTTTCGAGCAGACCTTCAAGAACTCCCTCACTACCCTTCCTATGGGTGGTGCCAAGGGTGGTTCCGACTTCTCTCCCCGTGGCAAGAGCAATGCAGAGGTTATGCGCTTCTGCCAGGCCTTCATGACAGAACTGTACCGCCACATCGGTCCTGACGAGGACGTTCCCGCAGGCGACATCGGTGTGGGTGGCCGCGAGGTAGGCTTCCTCTTCGGCATGTACAAGAAGTTGACCCACCAGTTCCAGGGCATTCTCACCGGCAAGGGCCAGGAGTTTGGCGGTTCACTCATCCGTCCTGAGGCTACAGGTTACGGCAACGTATACTTCCTCCTCAACATGCTTGCCACCAAGAATATTGACATCAAGGGCAAGACAGTTCTCGTTTCCGGTTCAGGCAACGTGGCACAGTACACCATCGAGAAGCTCATCGAACTGGGTGCCAAGCCTGTGACTTGCTCCGACTCCAACGGTTACATCTACGACCCGGACGGCATCGATCGCGAGAAGCTCGACTACATCATGGAACTGAAGAATGTGGAGCGCGGCCGCATCAAGGAGTATGCCGAGAAGTACGGTGTGAAGTATGTAGAGGGTGCCAAGCCCTGGTTTGAGAAGGCCGACATCGCCCTGCCTTCCGCTACGCAGAACGAGATCAATGAAGAGGCTGCCAAGGCCCTCATCGCCAACGGCGTGATAGCAGTGAGCGAGGGTGCCAACATGCCTTCTACCCCAGAGGCCATCAAGGTGTTCCAGGATGCAAAGATTCTGTATGCTCCCGGCAAGGCTGCCAACGCCGGCGGTGTAGCTGTATCTGGCCTCGAGATGAGCCAGAACTCCGAGCGTCTGAAGTGGAGCCGCGAGGAGGTGGATGCCAAGTTGCATGACATCATGAACGACATCCACGCCAACTGTGTGAAGTACGGTACAGGCGAGGACGGCTACGTCAACTATGTGAAGGGTGCCAACGTGGCAGGCTTCCTCAAGGTGGCGAAGGCCATGATGGCGCAAGGCATCGTATAAGCGGCAAGCTTAAACAACAAATAAGAGAGAGGGTGTGTCATGGTTTATGGCACACCCTCTTTTTTTGAATCTATTAAGATGAAAGTTTTTTATCATCACAAAAGCTACCGCGGCTTTCAGAATTTCACCGTTTGCTTGGCCGGTTTGCTTTCGTTGCCCACACGGTCGAGGGCAGTAACGGCATAGGTATAACGGGCACCCTTGGCATAGGGGAGTTTCATCTGTAGGCTGGACGTAATCTGCACGATGGCAGCAGCGTTGCTGACATCCACCCTCTCGCCCTTAGCAAAGCGGTATACCACATAGCGTTGCACGTCGTCTCCCCACTTCTTTCTCTTAGGCTTTTTCCATGTCAGGAACGGGCCGTCGGCCGTCCACGTCATCTTGAGGCTCTTCACCTTCTTGGGCGCTTTGTCGTCAAGAAACGGCATGAGTGGCGGCAGAGCCGGCGTACGCCAGTAATAGTCGCGCAGGGTGTGCCCGATGTTGCCCACGTTGTCGGCAGCAGTCTTGGCATACCAAAGAACAGTACCCTTTACCGCCGGCATCTGCTGGTGGAGGCGATGCTTGGCTGGAAGCTGGTGACTGGCCGGATTGTCGGGGTCGGCATACTTCGCGGTTCGCTCTATGTCCTCGCCGATATAGAGCGGACGAGCAGCGGCATGCCTGTTCCACCACTGTATCAGCGTTTTGTAGTCGGCAGCCTTATTGCCTATCTCCCAGTAGAGTTGCGGCACGTTATAGTCCACCCATCCGTTGTTTACCCACAGCAACACATCGGCATAGAGCTCATCGTAGTTTTGCAGACCGTTGGTATCCGACCCGTTCGGGTCATTGCGCTTGTTGCGGTAAATGCCGAAAGGCGACACGCCGAACTTCACCCATGGCTTGACGGCATGGATGGTCTCCCCCAGTTGCTTGACAAAACGGCTCACGTTGTCGCGTCTCCAGTCTTGTATGGTAGGAAGTCCACGGCTCGCCCTGCTGTAGAGTTCGGTATCGGGAATCTGCACCCCTGCAACGGGATAAGGATAGAAATAGTCGTCGATATGGAACCCGTCAATGTCGTAGCGCGACACGATGTCCTTTGCCACACGACAGATGTAGTCGGCCGACTCCTGCAGTCCCGGGTTGAGGAGCACCAGCTTGTCGTAGGCGAAGCACAGTTCGGGATGCTTCACCACCACACTTGTCTGGGCCAGTTGGCCGGTCTGCGTAGTGCTATGCTTGGCCCGGTAGGGATTGATCCATGCATGCAGTTCCATCCCCCTGCTGTGACACTGCTCCACCATCCATTGCAGAGGATCCCAATAAGGCGAGGGAGCCTTGCCCTGCTGTCCGGTAAGAAACTTGCTCCATGGTTCGATGTCGCTCTCGTACAAGGCATCGCATTCGGCCCGCACCTGGAAGATGATAGCATTCACGCCGTCGCGCTGCAGTTCGTCGAGTTGTCCACTGAGCATCTGCTGTATCTGTCCCGTGGTCTTGCCCATATATTGTCCGTTGACACACTGTATCCATGCGCCTCTGAACTCCCGCTTGTTCTGTGCTCCAACCGTAGAGGCAGCAAGGGCCACCGCTACGGCGAGCAACAGTATTCTTTTTATTCTCATTGCTTTTTGTTAATATAAATAAGCAGATTACTGCATTTCCTGTAGTTTTTGTGCCATACTATGTGCAGCCCTGCGTCCGTCGCCCATGGCAAGGATTACGGTAGCACCGCCTCGTACAATGTCGCCTCCCGCATAGATGCAGTCGAGAGAGCTCTGCATCTTGTCGTTTACGACGATGGTGTTCTTGCGGCCCAGTTCCAGTCCCTTGATGCTCTGCGGCACAAGCGGATTAGGACTGACACCCACCGCCACGATAACCTGGTCGCACGCTAAGGTAACCGTCTTTCCCGTCTTTTCCGGACGGCGTCTGCCGCTCTCGTCGGCATCGCCCAGCTGCATCACATCCAGCACGACGCTCTTTACAGCACCCTTTTCATCGGCTTCGTATTCGCGCGGATTGTGCAGTGTGAGGAAGCGTATACCCTCCTCCTTGGCATGCTTCACCTCTTCGAGTCGTGCCGGCATCTCCTCCTCCGACCTGCGGTAAACGAGCGTAACGTCGGCCCCCAGACGCTTAGCCGTGCGGCAACTGTCCATGGCCGTGTTTCCACCACCCACTACCACAACTTTATGCCCCTGGTTGATAGGCGTGTCAGTATGTGGATTGGCCGCATCCATGAGGTTGACGCGTGTAAGGTACTCATTGGAAGACATGATGTTGAGTGCATTTTCGCCCGGCACATCCATGAAGTTGGGCAAGCCTGCTCCCGAACCAACAAAGATGCCCTTGAATCCCTGGCTTTGCAAGTCGTCCACGGTGACCGTCTTGCCTATGATGCAGTCTGTAACGAAAGATACGCCCATCTTCTGCAGGTTCTCAATCTCCACATCCACGATGCGGTTAGGCAATCTGAATTCGGGAATGCCGTATTTCAGCACACCGCCTATTTCGTGCAGCGCCTCGAATACGGTGACCGAGAACCCCTTCTTGGCCATGTCGCCAGCAAAGCTCAGTCCTGAAGGACCGGAGCCGACGACAGCCACTTTGATGCCGTTGGACGGAGCCGTCTCCGGAATCGCCATATTGCCGCTCTGCCGTTCGTAGTCGGCGGCAAACCGTTCCAGATAACCTATGGCAACGGCCTCCTTGCCCATCTTCAGCTGCACGCATTTGCTTTCGCACTGCTTCTCTTGAGGGCATACGCGACCGCACACAGCAGGCAGGGCAGAGGTATCTTTCAGTACCTTGGCGGCGGCCAAGAACTGCCCGCGCTCTATGTTCTTTACGAACGACGGGATGTTGATGTTCACGGGGCATCCCTCCACACACGTAGGCTTGGGGCAGTCCAGACAACGCTTGGCTTCAGTGAGAGCCATCTCCTTTGTCAGTCCGCAGTTTACCTCTTCCGTGCGTGTGGTAGCACGGTAGGCTGCATCCAGTTCCGGCATCCTGGCGCGCTCGATACCGGCCCTATCCTTTGCTTTCATGAAAGTCCGCAACTGCTTGCGCCACTCGCTGTTACGGTCGGTGAGTTGAACAATGCTTTCGGTGGTAGGCTCCACGTCCATCGTGACGTCGGTAGCCTCTGCTGCACCTTCATTCCTCGCGAGCGAGGCAAGGTGCTGCTCATAGTGTTCCATCTCTTCTCGCTCAGCATCCTTGAAGGTTCCCATGCGCTTGAACATCTCGTCCCAGTCGACAAGTGCACCGTCAAATTCCGGTCCGTCAATACATACAAATTTTGTCTTGCCGCCGATGGTGAGACGGCAGGCACCGCACATGCCCGTGCCGTCCACCATGATGGTGTTGAGCGAGACATCCGTGGGGATACCATATTTTTGCGTAAGGAGGCAGCAGAACTTCATCATGACGGGAGGGCCGATGGCAAACACCTTGTCAATATGCTCTTGCGAGATGAACTTTTCGATGCCCACGGTTACGACACCCTTCTCGCCATAGCTTCCGTCGTCGGTCATGACGATGAGTTCGTCGCTCGAACTCCTCACCTCGTCTTCCATGATGACGAGGTCGCGGCTACGCCCTGCGATGACGCTCAGCACTCTGTTGCCGGCAGCCTTGAGGGCGCGCACGATGGGAAGCATGGGGGCCACACCTACTCCACCGCCAGCACATACCACCGTACCGAAATTGCTGATGTGCGTAGGGTTGCCCAGCGGACCTACCACGTCGCGGATCATGTCGCCTTCGTTGAGGTTGCAGAGCTTGGTGGAAGAGAGTCCAACCTTCTGCACCACCAGTGTGACGGTTCCCTTTTCGGTGTCGGCATCGGCAATGGTGAGGGGCATTCGCTCGCCGTTGTCGTCTACACGTACGATTACGAAATTGCCGGCCTTGCGGCTCTTGGCAATGAGCGGTGCCTCTACGTCAAAGCGGAACACCTTCTCGGAGTATTGTTCTTTACGGATAATCTTGTTCATGGGATATATATTCTTGTTTAAGGTATTTGCAGGTTGCGCATATTGAAAAACAGACAAGGGACAACTTCGACCGCCCGCTAGTCCGGACAGTCGAGGTCATCCCTCGTACATTATTCGTTAAATGTTTTTGTATGGATGGAAAGTTGTGGGCTTCCCATATTCTTCATAGGCCTTTATTCGAAGTTCTTGTCATCGAGCATCTCGAATCCGCAGTAGGGCACCAGCGCCCTCGGAACACGGATACCTTCCGGTGTCTGGTTGTTTTCCAGGATGGAAGCCACGATGCGGGGCAGAGCGAGAGCCGAGCCGTTGAGCGTGTGGCACAGCTCAATCTTCTTGTCGTCGGCATGGCGGTAACGACAGTGCAGACGGTTGGCCTGATAGCTCTCAAAGTTGGATACCGAGGACACTTCCAGCCAGCGTCCCTGTGCAGCGCTCCATGTCTCGAAGTCGTAGCAGATGGACGAGGTGAAGCTCATGTCACCTCCGCAAAGGCGCAGGATGTGGTAAGGCAGTTCGAGCTTCTTGAGCAGTCCCTCCACGTGGTCGAGCATCTCCTTGAGCGACTCATAGGAATGGCCGGGCTTGTCGATGCGTACAATCTCCACCTTGTCAAACTGGTGCAGGCGGTTCAGTCCGCGTACATCCTTGCCGTAGCTTCCTGCCTCTCTGCGGAAACAAGCCGAGTATGCGCAGCGCTTGATGGGGAGGTCTTTCTCGTCGAGAATGACGTCACGGAAGATGTTGGTGACGGGTACCTCAGCCGTAGGGATGAGGAAGAGATTGTCGAGGTTGGCATGGTACATCTGTCCCTCCTTGTCGGGCAACTGTCCGGTGCCCAGACCCGAAGCCTCGTTAACCACATAGGGAGGCTGTATCTCGAGGTATCCGCTCTTGCGCGCCTCGTCGAGGAAGAAAGCCTCGAGAGCACGCTGGAAACGTGCCATCTTGCCGATGTATACGGGGAATCCTGCACCCGTTATCTTCACGCCGAGGTCGAAATCTACGAGGTTGTATTTCTTCAGCAAGTCCCAGTGGCAGAGTGCATCAGCACCGAGTTCGGGCTTCACGCCACCCTCCTTTACGACGACATTGTCTGCGGCATCCTTGCCTTCGGGCACCTCGTCGCAGGGTATGTTTGGAATCTCGAGCAGCACGTCGGTCATGTCCTTCTGTGCCTTCTCCATGATTTCCTCCAGAGCCTTTCCGTCAGCCTTGAGTGCTGCCACGTTGGCCTTGGCCTGCTCAGCCTCTTCCTTCTTGCCGTCCTTCATGAGGGCGCCAATCTGCTTGGCATATTGGTTGGCCTGCTGCTTGTTGGCATCGAGCTTCTGCTGTGCCTCGCGGCGGATTTTGTCGTACTCAAGAACTTTCTCTACGGCCTCGCGGGCACCGGGGAAGTGCTTTTTCTCAAGACCTTTCACTACACGTTCAGTTTCTTCACTGATAAGTTTAAGTGTAAGCATAAGATATTTTTGTTAAATGTTTGTCACTGTTTCCGTATGCTGCCTTTCTGCTGTCCGCTTGGCTGCATCCGAACGCAAAAGTACAAAAAATATTTGGTATTGGCAATTTTTGGAGTTAATTTTTCGGCACTATCGTGCAAACATGCTGCTTATGGGGCGCAAGTGCCATGCCGACATGCCACTTGGGCATTGTGTCGCTCCGCTTGTCGGCTTGTGGCGAGGGGTAAAAAAGCAGAAAGCCTGTCCGGCAAGGACAGGCTTCTTATGTTTGTTTGGAATAAGTGTTTGCTTGTTGGGTTAAGCGTTGGCTTTCTGTGTCTTCTCAGCGTAAACCTCGGGAGAGAGAACAGAGACAGTGCTCTTGTCCTTGCGACCCTTGTGGAAGTACACGATACCATCGGTCAAGGCGTACAAAGTATCGTCCTTGCCCTGAGCTACATTCTCGCCTGGGAAGTGCTTGTTGCCACGCTGGCGAACGATGATGTTACCAGCGATGATGCTCTGACCACCCCAAATCTTAACGCCAAGTCTTTGTGCTGCTGACTCGCGGCCGTTCTTGGAACTACCAACACCTTTCTTATGTGCCATTTCTAATTCCTCCTAATTTTAAGCGATTACAGATTTTACTTCTACCTCTGTGAACTGTGCACGGTGACCGTTCTTCTTGCGATAGTCCTTGCGGCGCTTCATCTTGAAGACGATGACCTTGTCACCCTTAACGAGTGGGTTCACAACTTCTACTACTACTTTTGCACCTTCTACAGCGGGTGCACCGACAGTGATTGCGCCGTCTTTGTCAACGAGCAACACCTTGTCGAACTCAACAGTCTTGCCGGCTTCTACATCCTTGATGTGGTGTACGAAGAGCTTCTTGCCCTCCTCCGCCTTGAACTGCTGACCGTTAATTTCTACGATTGCGTACATTTTTATTTATATAAACGGTTTTCTCCGCAAGGCGTCCTGCTTCGTGCGGGCACTTGTTTGAGCCTTGTCGAAATACTTTTTCTGTAATTACTGTCCTTTTCGGACTAACGGGGTGCAAAATTACGAAATTATTTTCTTCTGCCAAAGAATTCTTTTGACAGAACTTCTTTTTTAGAAAGATTTAACAGAGCCGCATAGCATCACGCCGGTGTTTCACTAAGAAAAGGGCGAAAAGCCACGAAGGGGGAGCAGGGGTAATTTCCCTCCCCAACTGGAAAAAATATTTTTCCCAACTGGAAAGGCGAATCTCCCTATAATATATATATGTGTATGCCCTAAGCGGTGGCTTGCCGATGCGGCGTGTGCCTACAGCTTGCTGTCTTTCATGAGTCGGGGGCAATGGTTGAGGAAGAAGCACTTTTCGCATTCGGGTCGCAGACTCTTGCATACGTACCGCCCGTGCAGCAGTAGCCAGTGGTGTGCATCGGAGATGTCGCCCTCGGGAATGTGGCGCATGAGGTACTCCTCCACCTTGGCGGGCGTGTTGGCAGAGGCAGGAACGAGTCCCATGCGGTGGCTCACGCGGTATACGTGCGTGTCTACCGCCATGGTGGCCTTGCCAAACCACACGGCACGTATCACGTTGGCCGTCTTGCGCCCCACCCCGGCAAGTTTCACCAGGTCGGTTGCCTCTTGTGGCACCTCACCTCCGAACAGTTCTGTAAGTTGGCGCGACATCTCCACCAGGTGCCTGGCTTTGGCGTTGGGATAGCTCACACTCCCTATGAGTTCGAGTACGTCCTCCACCTCCGCCCCCGCCATGCTGCGCGCATCGGGATAGCGTGCAAAGAGGGCGGGCGTAACCTGGTTGATGCGCTTGTCGGTGCACTGTGCTGAGAGCAGTGTGGCCACAAGCAACTGGAAGGCACTGCCGAAATTGAGTTCGGTAGTGACGTGCGGCTGTTCGCGCCTAAAATAGTCCAGAATATACTGGTATCTCTCCTTGCGTAACATAATGGTATAATAAGAAAGCCATCAGCCCTTGCGGATGGAAATCCGGAAAGAGGCCAATGGCTTAGTATTTTACCGTGGCAAGCCACCGTTTTATTTCTTGGCAGCAGCAGGAGTCTCCGTCTTCACCTTGCCCTTGTAAGCCTTGTTCAAGCCGGCTATCACTTCACGCGTGATGTCGTATGCCTTGTCGGCATAGAGCAGGTTGTCACCGCTCTTCGAGAAGATGATGCTGTACTTCTTGTCCTTGTTGTAGGCGGCCAGATAGTGGGCGATGCTGTCGTGGAGGGCGTTGTTGTACTTCTCCTGCTCGGCGGCAAACTCGTTGCTCAGGCGCTGCTGCAGACCCTGCAGGTCGTTCTGCTGCTTCTGCAGACCGGCCTGTACGGCTTCAGCCTGCTCGCGTGTGTAGGCGTTCTGCTGTATCTTCTGCTGGAAATTGGCAGCA